>NZ_RZTJ01000050.1:0-6735 GCF_003997065.1 Mesorhizobium sp. M6A.T.Ce.TU.016.01.1.1
CGTCACCAGGTTCTGCCGGACGGTCGCGTTCCTCGATGGCCTTGATGCGGGCGTCGAGCACCATCTGGTAGCGCTTGAAAGCCGCAGACGGCTTGGCGGTGACGATCTGACGTGCGCCGGTCGAAAGCGCCGGCACCTTCACATATGCCCGAAGGTCTTCCGGCATCACCACATCCGCGAAGGAGCGGAACATTGCGATCAGCTCCGGCACGTTGACGAAGGTGGCGAAGCGCGTCACCGGCTTGTATTTGCCGGATGGCTGCAATTCGAGTTCGGTCGTGACATCGCCGAAGGTCGAAGCCCAGGCGTCGAACTCGTGCAGGCCGCGCTGAAGCAGCGCCTCGTAACCGAGATAGCGCTGCACCGAGAACATCTCGCCAAGCGTATTGGTGATCGGCGTGCCGGAGGCCAGCACGAGCGCCCGGCCCGGATTCTTCGTCTCCACGAACCGGGATTTGACATAAAGGTCCCAGGCCCGCTGCGAGCCGTTCGGATCGACGCCCTTGAGCGTCGACATGTTGGTGGCGAAGCTGAGCTTCCTGAACTCCTGGGCCTCATCGACGATGATCTGGTCGACGCCGATCTCGGAGATGGTGAGCAGGTCGTCCTTACGGGTCGCCAGCGCTTCCAGCCGTTCCCTGAGGCCCTCCTTCAGCCGCTCGAGGCGCTTGCGCGAGACGCGGTCATCGCCCTCGACCTTGGTCAGCAGCGTCTCGTAGAGCTCGAGCTCGTCCTGGATCATCTGTTGCTCGAAGGCCGACGGCACGCCAATGAAGCGGAAGGCGCTGTGCGTGATGATGATCGCGTCCCAAGCAGCGGTAGCCGCCCGTGACAGGAAGCGATGTCGCTTGTCCTTGGAAAAATTCGTCTCATCGGCGACGAGGATTTGCGCGGTCGGATAGAGCGCCAGAAATTCGCGGGCCGCCTGGGCAAGGCAATGGCCGGGAACGACCAGCATGGCCTTGGCGATCAGGCCAAGCCGGCGCTGCTCCATGACGCCCGCGGCAATCGTCATGGTCTTGCCGGCGCCGACGGCATGGGCAAGGTAGGTCGAGCCGGCCGAGACGATGCGCCAGATGCCGCGCTTTTGGTGCCCATAAAGAGAAAAGGCGCCAGAGGCGCCTGGAAGTTGCAGATGATCCCCGTTGAATCTTCGGGGGGCGATGTTGTTGAAGCGGTCGTTATAGACGCGCGCCAGCCGGTCGGTCCGGTCGGGATCGGACCAGATCCAGGTCTGGAAAGCGGTCTTGATCTTCTGCAGCTTTTCCTTGGCGGCTTCCGTATCCACAACATTGAGCACGCGCTTTTCAGCATGGCCCTCCTTCACCGTGTCGAAGATCTGCGGCACCCGGCTGTTCAGCGCGTCGGCTATGAGCTCGCCGGCATGACGGCGATCGGTGCCCCATTCGGACGTGCCGGCCGCCATCCATGCCAATTGCCGGGCCTCTACGGTCCACGATGCCAGCTCCGGCAGATGATGGATCCTGATCTCGGCACCCATCGTCTCGTGCACGAAGGCGACGACATCGGCGGCGGGGATCCATGGTGCCCCAAGACGGGCGGTGATATCGGAAGGCCGAAGATCGGCCGGCTGCACGCCCTGCAGCGCCGTGACGTTGCGCTCATAGGCGAAGTCGAGGGCGGCTGCGGCTTCCGCGACCTTCAACTTGTCGCGGACCTGACCGGAGAGATAGGCGTCGGCCGTTTGCCACGAACCGGTCTCCGGATCGCGGTAGATGGCGTCACCCAACTCGCCAATGACGTCATCGACATCCTCATGCAGCAATTCGGCGATGTGATCGATGTCAACATGGCCGCGTTCGTTGAGCGCGACGGCAAGCGCATCGGAGGCCGATGTGATGACGGGTGCTGCGGGCGGTGCGATGACGCGCTCGGTGAAAATCGGACCCGGCCGGGCGGTATTGGTCTCGAGATCGTAGTCCTCGATAGAAGCCACCAGCCAGCAATCCGGATCGTCCAGAAACGGTTGCAGGTTGGGGCGGCGATGTGTTTCGCGCACTTCACCGGTTTCGGCATCCTCACTCACCGACACGGTAGTGAAGTTGATGGGCCCGAAGTCGCGCACAAAATTCGACCAGGCGATGCGCAGCTTGACTTGGGCCGGCTTCCAGGGCCGGTCGAACTCCTGTGCCTTCAGCAGCTCGCGCACGGCATCGCGGATGGGGATCAATTTGCGGATGATCCGCGCGTGCTTTTCCGGCACGCCTTCGCTCGCCCTGCCCTTGCGTACGGTGATGGTCACAGCAGCGCCATCGACCATCTGCGCAAGCGCGGTATTTTTCGCGACGAAGAAACTGCCCTCGCGCACTCCGGCGCCTTCCGGCAGGGCATCCACGGCGTCGGCACTGTCCTCGGCGTCATGATCAAACTCGTCCGGCTCGCCGTCATAAATGGCTTGCGGAAGGAGGGAGATCGCTGCGGTGAGCGCCCGCTCCAGATCGACACCGGGATGAGGCAGGCAGGAATAGGCCTCGCCGTAAGGCCCCGAGATAATGGCATGCGTGCCGAGCACGAAATCCGGGTGGCGCGCGAACCAGCGGTTCACGTGGATCGCGCCTTCATCCTCCGTCGCCTGGCGGACTTCCTCGATGTCGAGCCAGGACAGATCACCTTCGGGCTCGGTGACCTTGCGCTTGCGGAAAAACAGCACGTCGACCACGACGTCCGTGCCGGCGTCGGCGCGGAAGCTTCCTGCGGGCAGACGGATGGCGGCGATCAGGTCCGCCGTTTTGGCGATACGCTCACGGGCAGAGGAATCCGCCTTGTCAAAAGTGCCGGAGCTGGTGACGAAGGCGGCGAAAGCGCCCGGCTTCAACAGGTCGACGGACCGGGCGATGAAGTAGTCGTGGAGGCGCAGGCCGAGCGAACGATAGGCCCGGTCGGAGCGCACCGTGCGATCGGAAAATGGCGGATTGCCGATGGCTAGGTCGAAACTCGCCGGCAGCTCGGTGCGGGCGAAGTCGCCAGTGACGATCCGTGCCCGGGGCTGCAGCAGCCGGGCGATGCGTGCCGTGACCGGATCGAGTTCGATCCCGGTGACGTGTGACACATCGCGTAGCGCTTCGGGCATCAGCGCCGGAAACAGGCCCGTGCCAATGCCTGGCTCCAGCACGCGGCCGCCACGCCAGCCGAGCCGGTGCAGGCCTGACCAGATCGCGCGGACGATGAAGTCCGGGGTGAAGTGGGCATACTGGGTGCAGCGGGCGAGCGAGGCGTAGTCGACCTCGCCGACTGCATCCTCCAGCTCTAAGCCGATTTCGTCCCAGCCTTTGCGAAAATTCACCTCGCCGGGGCGGCGGAAGACGCCATTGGCAAGGTCCGACGCGCCAAAGCCGGTGAAGCGGATCAGCCTCCCCTGCTCCTCGCACGTGGCCGGGCGATCGTCCGCTTCGATCTCGGCGGCGAGCCGGATCGCCGCGATGTTGTCGCGCGCGCGCTCCTTCCAGCCGCGCGCCAGGCCACGGCTACCAGCGAGATGGAAGTTCGGCCCGCGCGCCCGGCAGGCCGTGGATGGCCGCCGTGCTACTGCCGCGACCGGCATCGCGGGCGCCGGCGACGACGGATCGGGATCGTCGTCACCGTCGGGCTCGACAGCGTCGCCAAAGGCCGTCACGCCGAGGCCGAGGCCGGAGGAAAGTGCGGTGTTGCCGAAAAGGTCGATGGTGAAAGGATCGTCTTGCGACATGGCTGGATCTCCTGAATGAGGGCGCACGTCGCCGTTCCGCTGGAAGGCTCCAGCCGGCCGGACATGCGGGGAATGTGCGGGATTGGGATGTTGGACGGCCGCCGGACGGCGCCCGTCGACGGTTCGCTAGTCTCGCTCGATCACGAAGAGCTGCATCGAGTCCCTTAGGAACGCGATGCGCAGATGCGTGCAGCCGGGACTGGCTGCGATCAGGGCCTCCAGGCCTGCGGCGTCGAGAAAATCCACGCCATCATCGCCGCCGAACGTCCGGCGTTTGATCTCGAACCAGTCGTCGTTCTTGCGTGGATCGCATTCCTCAGCGTAGGCGACGAGCGGCTTCGCCCCTTTGGCGAGTTCGCCGTTGGAGCATAGGTAGACCCCGTGGTCTCCGACCAGCCAGAGGCCGGGCTTCCGGTTGTCGGAGGCGGATAGTCCGAGGTGGGGATCGCGGAAGCCGCCATTGGCTTCAGCGTCGGCAATGCCGCGAGCGATGACCTCGCGGAGGGCGGTGATGGTGAAGGTCAACATCATCTCACACCTCACGCCGCGATTGCGTCGGGGAGATAGCGCAAATGCACGGGCAGCTTCGGCGCGATCTCCGCATCCGTAAGGTCGTCCAGCAGCTTCAGCGTGGTGCCTTGGCGGCCGCCATAAAACATCACCGTGCGCTTGCCGCGGTCGCGTTCCGGCCAGCGCTCACCGGCGTAGCCGCGATAGTCGTCATGGGTGCTCGACCAGATGTGCTCCAGGCGCTCCTCGCGGGTCATTGCCCGAACGGGACGGGTTTCGCGTTCCACGATCGCATCGCGCATCCGCTCAGGCGAGCCCTTGTCGAGCAGGTCGCAATAGCCGTGGAAATACCGCATACGGCCATCGATGTTCAGCGCGTGGAAGATGCTGGTGATGCGGTCGGTGAGAAACTCACGCAGCGCGAACATCTCGCCTCGCATCCAGAGCGGCGGCAGGATCTCGAACATGTAATCGTGCTCGGCCTGTGAGATCTCGAACCATTCGCCGCCGTACAAGGCACTGGCATCGTCCTGGAAACGATCCGGACGCTGAGCGTGGCGGTCGAACATGCGGAACATCTGCCGGCGATCGGCGATGCCATGATAAACCTTGCGGACGGACAAGAGGGTCATGGGTGGGCTCCTTTCAGCCTCGTCGGGCTGGAGCGCGGCTCATCCACTCGATGTCGCCATCCTCTTCCGCCCTTCCTGACCCCTCCTCCGCGGCCGCCTCTCCGTCCGGCCGGGTCAAGGGCCGCGAAGCGGGCGCAGCTTTACCCTTGACGCGGGCGGCGGGCATGCGGCAGCCAGGCTTCTTCTTGCCTCTTCCCTTCCTTTCCCCGGTTCTTCACCCTTGCCTTGAGTTCGGCATTCCAGTCTTCCTCGTGCGGGCGGAGACGTTCGAAGCCGCAGCTCGCCTCGCGGGCGACCGCTTCGAGGCGAACAGCGTAGGTGTCGCCCTGCGCGTTGTTGTCCGTCGCGGCGACCAGCAATAGGCCCTTCCGCGCCGCCAGCAGCCGGATAGCCGCATCGGTGGCAGGAGCCCAGCCACCCCCGGTACTGACATAGAGGCTATCGCGGCGAGTACGCTCAAGCGCTGCGAGGCTCATGGCGTCGATCGCGGCCTCGGTGACGCAGAGGCGGAGCGCATCGCAGGGGCCAAACCGAAACAGCACCTTCGCGCCACCGGTCGAGAAGCCGCGCCATTCCGGACCGCGTTCCTCGCAGCCTGTCACGATCCCCTCCCCGTCCCTGTGAGCGGCCCACATGCTGCCGCGAGGCCCCTCCCGCAGCAGATCATGACGGATGGCGGCGCTGATCACGGCTTCCGGAAGATGGCGGTCGTCGCGCAGGTAGCGCCATGTCGTCGATCCCGGCCACGGCTTGCGGCGGGCGCTCCAGCGTTCGGCCACGCCGAGATCCGGCCCGCGCTTCCGCGCCTGCCTTTTCCACACAGGCTGGCGCGGCTCGTAGCCGACCAGCCGCGCGACCAGCAACTTCGCCTCAGCGAAGCCGACCCCGTGCAGATGGGTCATCAGCGAAAACACATCTCCCTTCGCGTCAGAGAGCGGATCGAACCAGCCTTTTCCGTCATGGATCACGATGACGATCTGGTCGCCGTGCCGGTATTTGACCGCGCGTCGGGTACTCTCCTTCAGGTCGAGCGCGTAACCGGCCTGATCAAGCGCCGCCGCGCAGGCCACCCTTTGTCGAAGTTCATCGAGTTCGTCCTGTTCCATGTCCTTCTTTCGTGCGCCGCAGGCGCCCGCCTTCCCTTCAGGTTTTCTTTCCCGCATCTTGCGGGACGCCTTCCGGATGCCGCGAAGAGCAAAGGCGGCAAGGGCGCGGCTGGCAATGGGTGTTTTTGCACCTCGCGCCGCCGCCCGCGGGCCAGCCGCGGCGCAGCTTCCCTTGCCGCCGCAAGCTCGCAAGTGGCACCTCCGGGAGGAGAAGCCGGCTCAATGAGCCGGCCCCTGTTCAAAGGGATCGTATTCGGCGAGGGTCTCGACCTCATCGTCGTCGAGTTCGGCGCTTGGCAGGACGCCGAATTCGTCGCCGGAGCGGAAGAGCGTGACAGGGACCATGAGGGTGCGGGCGAGCTGGAAGGCGTGGTTTTGGGCGAGGGAAAGATCTTGCGACATCTGAGGGCTCCATCTTTGGAGCGGGCCATTCCCGCTCGATGGCTCCTCAAAGGTTCGGGCTCCGGGCGCGATCACCGCAGAGGCGAAGCCGGCGCGGCCGCAGCTTGCTAGCGGACCCCTTCAGGGGTTGATCGTGGAAGATCCGGAGCTGGACCAGGAAGCCATCCCAAGAGAGCGGGATTGGGCTGCGGGCCGAGCCCGCGTGCCGCCCGATCGGCTCGCACATTGAACACGAGCTGGACTTGGCAGATTTCCACCACGAGGTCCCTTTCCAGATGTTCGAGGTCCGAGGCGGAACACGCGCGGCAGTCGCCCCCGCACTCGAAGCCGAGCGGTTGCTGTTGTCTTTGACATGCAGTGCGACGGCCCTCGAGCCTAT
>NZ_RZTJ01000051.1:0-6597 GCF_003997065.1 Mesorhizobium sp. M6A.T.Ce.TU.016.01.1.1
CTTCACCACACCGTTGGCAAACCACTCGGTGCGACGCGGCGGACGTCTTGGATCAGCGATCGTGACGCTTGCATGGGATCAACGCCGAAAAAAGAAGCTTGTCGATTGGTCCCGCTTGCGGGTCGCTCCGGTCGGCCGCTCAATCGAAAGCTTGGTGTGAGGTGGAAGCTCTCCCACATGCAATTCGAGGAGACGCTGATCCAGTTCCTTGTCCGCCGCTGTGAGGCGATGGTTCAGACGAAGGTAATCCATCCAGGTGGGCGTGCGAAATGTCTCTGTCCAATGCAACGGCTCCTGCAGATCGCGCTGGAGGTTCCAGTGCCGGGCACCGACGCGGCTCTGCACCCGGCGTCGTTCCCGCATCTGGTCCAGGAAAGCCTCGACATTGTTCTCCGGTATTGAGTACTCGATTTTCACGACAATCGGGCCGCTTCTCCACTTCAAGTCCAGGGCGAGCTCTGGCGTTTCGAAGGCAGAAGGGTCTAGGTCAGACTCTTTCCATTGACGAATGGGGAGCAGGAACCCGGTGGCGGCAACCAACAGGAGAGCGCCAGCGGAGCTTTCCAGCGCCAATGTGAGCGAATAATTCTCAGCCACCATGCCCCACAGCCAGCTGCCGGCCGCGATGCCGCCTGCCGAGAGGGCAGAGTAGATCGAGAGCGTGCGACCAACGACCCACCGAGGGCTCGACAACTGCACGCTCACGTCAAGCCCCGTCCAGGTGACGACCCAGCCCGCGCCGCCGAGCGCCAAAGCCACAGTCGCCACCACCAGTGAAGGAGTGAAAGCAAGAGCCAGGCAGCACGCCGCGCAGGCTATGCACGCCAGTGTTGTCAGTCGCTCCTGTGACAGCGACCGCCTCAGCACGTTGTTGCAGATGCCGGCGCACAAAGCGCCCGCCCCAAAGCCGGCCATCAGGATACCATAGGCGATTGGCCCTCCCCCAAGCTGATCGCGGGCGACCAGAGGCAGCAGCGCCAGTATCGAGATGCTGGCCAAACCGAACAGCGCTCCCCGCGCGATTGCCGCCTTGATCTCCCCCGACAATGCCGTGAAGCGCGCTCCGTCATGAATGGCCGTGGTCAACGGCTCCCGTGGAAGGGGTGAAGAGCCAACACTCCATTTGCAGCGCCTTATGGCCCACAGCATCGAGAGGTAGGTCAGCGTCGCCAGAGCGAATGCTGTCAGAGGTCCTGAGGAGGCGACAATGATGCCGCCGAGCGCCGGACCGATGCTTCGCACCGCGTTGTAGCCGACCGAGATCAGCGTCACCGCGGCCGGAACCTCGCGCTTTCGCAGGATGTCGCCGACCGACGCGTGCCAGGCAGGGTCGGTGAAAGCGGCGCCGCATCCGGCCAAACAGCTGAACGCGAGGATCATCCATGGATTGTAAAATCCCAGCCCCACAAGAGCAGTCAGCATCGTCGATGACAACGCTATCACGCACCAGCCGAGCGTCATCACATTGCGGCGGCTGAAATTGTCGGCAATTGCCCCGGCGAAGATCGACAGAATGAATACGGGCAGCGTCGTCGAAGCCTGCACCAGGGCGACCATCACGTCCGAAGTCGAGATGGTTGCCATCAGCCAACTGATCGCCACGGTCTGTATCAGCCAGCCCAAGCTGGACACCTGTGCGGCAAGCCAGATCGCGCGAAAGGTCGGGTTCTCCAGTGGAGCAAACGTCGCCGACGAAACTGAAGCCGCGTCCGCGCGCGCCACCCTGCTCATTGGGCCGAGCCTCTCTTTTCGTGTACAGGTCGCGTTGAAGTTTTCTCCTTGGCGCACTTGCCTATGGAGAGTGGCAGGATCAGGGCATTAAAGGTGCGTAGCGCAAGTTATTTTTCGATGCCTTCTACCGGGCCGAAACCGAAACCCTTCTGCTAGAAAATGGCTGTTCATCCATGAGCCGAACCGCCTTAGCGGCCCAATCGATGGTTCTGCCGGAACGTCTGAGCGGTGTTGAGAGAGCACTGCCGTGACTTTCATTGCTTTCCGGGACTGCCTTGATTATGAAGCGGAACTTCGCCCACTGCCTTCATTCAACCAGGAGCATTCCGTGACGGAAGAAGCCGAGAACAATACTGATGCCATCATCGAGCTCACCGCTGACATCGTATCGGCCTATGTCTCGAAGAATCCAGTCCCCCTAGGCGAGCTTCCGGCCCTTATCGGGCAGGTGCATGCCGCGCTGAAGGGCACAGTCGGCGGCTCCCCAGCGGAGCCTGAAGCCCTCAAGCCTGCAGTTCCCATCAAGAAGTCGGTCACGCCCGACTACATCATCAGCCTGGAGGACGGAAAAAAGTTCAAGTCTCTGAAGCGGCATCTCTCTACCCACTATGGTCTGACGCCCGACGAATACCGCGCCAAATGGGGCCTGCCGGCAGACTATCCGATGGTCGCCCCGAATTATGCCGCCGCGCGCTCGGCTTTGGCCAAGACTATTGGCCTCGGTAGAAAGCCTAAGGAACCCGAACAGCCTGCACCTGCAAAAAGGACCCGCAAAAAGGCCGCGGCCTGATTGTCCGCACGTTCGTTTTGGCACCCGGAGTTTGAAAAGGCGGAAGAACTCCGCCTTTTCGCAGCAAACAGTTTACCCGGACTCCTCGCAGGCGTGCAGCGCAGGTCCGCTCAATGGGGCGCGCCACCTGCAAAAAGGTACTTGTAGCCGTTCGTCGTCCTCCATCGCGCGCGCGAGATGGCTCTCCCACGCTCGGTACGCGCGCTCGGGCTCTTTTTCGGGATCAATTTTGAGCACGATTTCGGCCACGTCGCCAATCCACGTCTTCTGCTGCGGCGTCCAGTGGCCGAATGTACAAGATCAGCCGCTCCTCGTCGTATCCGGTCAGTATAGCCACGGTTGGTGCTTCATCGGCGACATCCGTGTCAAGTAAGGGCGTGAGCATGCATGCCATTCCCGTAGCTTCAAGGGGCCTATGGGTTCAAACGTGCGCTGACAGTTCACCACCATACCGACTCAATATGATCGTTCGTAGACGAAGGTCCGCGCCACGTCCCAGCAGTGGCGCGCCCACCGTGGATTTTTCGGGCGTAAGCCACTTCCCTGTCTTGGTCGGCAACGCGACGGAGACCGTACTCGTTGATGTTATCGTCCCTGACAAGATCGCAGTAGAAGCCATAAAAATCCCGGGCCAAATGGATCTCTCAACCCGTGGCAGTTTGGATAAATTCCCCAAGAGCAGTGCATGCATGAGGGAGATCATGTTCGATGACTCGCATGCTCCGAAGACCTTGGATCCGTCTTGGCGACGGAAACACCGACGGAGTTGGAATTATCGCGACCTTGGCGCTTAAGGGAAAGCTGCATAGCAGCAATTCCCAGTCTGGCGGCCATAGCTATCCGGTCAAGGGGCAACTGAACCACGAATGCTCGAAGTGGCAGTATACTTGACTACAGAATGCTATTCTCGTGGAGAAAATCCAAACACGGTAAGTATGGACTACATGTTCCTAGAATGCATTGAGGCAAGCGACCCCATCTCCGGTGAACTTCATCTGGAAACGTGGGATATGCCGCTTCCAGAACCAGCACTTAGGGCAAAGCAGGTCAACAAGTATACCGTTGAGGTTAGCATTGAGAAGGATGGGAATTTCATTCCAGGAAGAACTGTTTTTACGATCGATGACCCGACTTTGGCTGTCGTCGATATCCGGTGGGAGCACGTCCGGAAAGTTAGAATTAACGTTGCGAGAAAAATTCCGAGAAGCATGATTAGAGGAAAACGGCTGACATTTGAGGCCAAGTCTATTTTTTATCACCACAAGGCGTCAGCCGTTGTCGAATAGTTCTTAATGGCGTTTGACTGAGTGGGCTGTCGGGAGGTTCAGCGCGTACAGCGTTGAGCAAAGGACGGATCGTACTGCTCGAGCCTCCCTCGCCCACTTGGATGCGATGCCTGAATTAAATTCTCGAGTCGATCCCAGACACGCTGTGTGCTCAACACATTCACGTCATAGAACTCTGCACTCTGCCCCAGCATCAAGAGGGCGAGGGTCTGCTGAGGAGAAGCCCTTCAAATGTCAGCTACCTGACGCAACCTGCTCGTTCCGCTTAGCGGGACGGTCATCCACCCTCCTGCGACATTCGGAATTTCTGCTTCCGGGCAGGGTCGGAACGCCCTTCACGACCGGGACGGAGGTCACTGCGCGGGTACCAGGCGTCTGTTTCTATCCACCAGACATGCAACGCATTTCCGGTCTGCGTCTAATCCCGCTGTTCGCGAAATGTGATACTAGCGCCGACTATTGGCGCGCCCCGTCAGATGCGGTTTCCCAACGATTCGCTGCCAGGAAATGTTTGCCTGGCCCGGGATGACTCCTTGCGGACCATCCCTGATGGGAGGTCAAGGGAACGGCGTGACGTTGATCCCACGTTCCGCTTGGTGAATGAGCGATAACGTCTTATAAATTGCGCACGAAGCAAACTATCTAACTTGCGGGGGATTCGTGGCAGGTGAGAATGCGGCGCCATGCAGGCATCCGGGGGCCCCGCCAGAAGAGGTGATTGATCTCGTAGTCGGTGCCGTGAAGGCTATAGCGGCAGATGAAGCGTTTCTTCGGCGCCGCGGATTGACGTCAAGAGACTTCGAGCTGGCACTGCCCGCCGCAATTCAGCGCATCCGCGGGAGCGCTGCGGCCAGCAATGCGGACCGCCGCAATTTCCTCGTCGCCTTATTGCAGCACATGGCCACCGAAGAGGTAATCTCCAGCTTCGACAAACCTGATTACGGTGATGACACCGTATATCGACTGTATATTGACGGTATCGGCAGCGTAGCAATCATCCAGAAGGGCTGTCCCGATGGCGCGCACAGCAGCGTCAATTGGTCAGCCCCGAGTTGGGCGAACGAGACCTATCTGTGGTGGTTGTGCGACAGCCTACAATACGAGCCTGGTGAACACGTGGCTAAGGGCGTGAACCGTCTGCGCAACAGGTTTTTCTCTCCGGAATACGCCGACGCTGTAGACGGGGTGATCTTCCACAACCCAACTTGTGGAACGACATTGCGTCCATGCCCCAAGGTTGCGCGCGTGGTTGAAGTGGACGGCAAGAAGGTGCCGCCACCCTGCGTCTGGATAATGCCAGAGCGGCACGATCTCCATGTCGAGCGACCCGCGGAATGGAACTGGACCGGCAACCGAACTCGCCGCTTTCCCGCGGTCCTCCTATCCGCCTTCGGCATCGACGCGAACGAGGTCCCACTCTATACCGGCCACGTTGGTTTCTCGAAAGGACAGCGCGGCACGCGGACAACCATAGCGTCGAGATACGGGGCAGGCCGCTCGACCATCTTCAGGAGCGATCCACGTTGAACCCCGTCGTAGATCAGGAGCGAGCCGATTTTCTTGCTGCGCGCATCGCTGACGCCAAGCGCCAGTTGCTCCCGCAATGGATGCGGCCTGAGAAAGAACTGCCTGTCGTTAGCCTACCGATCGAGTGGGTTCGCTTCTCCACGCTCAATCACCGGACGCGGGCCGAGCAGATGCGAGAGATCGAGAAGAGCGGCGTCGCGGATCTCTTTAGCGGTGATCCGATGGGTCCTGCCGCGCAAGAGGCGCAGCTCAAGATCCTATCGTCGCAAGAAGGATTCGAGGCGCTGAAACAGGATCTGCGTGAGCGCGGCCAACAAGAGCCTGCGGTGGTCACCGCAGAGGGTGTCCTCATTAACGGCAACCGGCGCTCGGCCGGGTTGCGCGACCTCTGGTTGAATGAACATCTCCCGTCCGCCCGGTATATCCGCGCGTACGTTCTGCCCGGCGATACGACGGCTGACGAACTCGTCGACCTTGAGACCGAGCTTCAGGTCGCCAAGGATTACCGTGAGGAATATTCCTGGGTAAACGAGGCGATCCTGATTGAAGAGATCTTCGAGGCTTCCAACAAAGACTGGGATCGCGTCGCGCAACGCATGCGCCTAAAGCCTGCCGAGGTGAGGGCGCAGTACGAGAAGCTGCAGCAGCTGCATCAACTCGTCGCAATGTCCAACGGCACACGGTACCATGCGGACTTTGTCGGCAACGAGTCCGCCTTCGAGGAGCTTTCCAAGCACGTCAAGGACAAACAACCTGAGGAAGCGAGGTCGGTTCGCAGCGTCTATTTTTTGGGGACGCTATCGGGCGTAAACTATCGCGATCTTCGGCATCTCCGCCGCAAGGATGCTAGCGCTTTCGTGCGAGGCGAATTTGCGATCGACCCCACGTTAACATCGCTGCTGTCGGTGGCTGGGGGTGGCGCCAACAAGAGTACCGACGATCTGCTTGACGAGGTGCTTGGTGAGGACAGTTCCTATTCGCCTGCAGACTTGACCTCAGTTCTGTCGTTTCTCGCCCGACGGAAGCCCGAGGAGATCGTTGAGATGCCGGACGGCACCAAACTGCCGGTGGAAGAACTTCTTGCTTCGGTACGAAGTGCTGTCAATTCGGCTGCGAAGGAAGCGAGTGAGGAGGCGAAGGACGCACAAGTCGTCGTCGCTCCGATTGTTCGGCTATCGGCGGCTCTTGATGACATTCTGCGGGCCGCAGCCGCATTGGCGAAGGCAAGGGCCCAGAATAGCTGGGACGAGCATGGCTTCAAGA
>NZ_RZTJ01000052.1:0-6258 GCF_003997065.1 Mesorhizobium sp. M6A.T.Ce.TU.016.01.1.1
CCTGCGGAAAGGTCTTGGTCACTTGCGGGTAATGCCGTGAAAGTCGCATCAAAGGATACCGGGAAGGGCTTTACCTTGGCACTCAAGGCCCAGGACGCGTCTCGGTTTGGGGCGTATCTCTCGGAACACCTAGAACGCTTTTATCAAGAGTTCCAGAAGACGGAGCAGATGTAAGAAAAGTACGAAGCCGCAAAAGAAAAAGGCCACCGAAACGAATTCCGGAAGCCCTTCTCTGTAGTGTCGCAGCTGAGAGAATCGCATTTCCGGGAATCACCGTCAAGGGCTGATCGAGCCCAGCGCCGTTTTGGCGAGCGGATTTCTTTTGCCTGAACACAGGTGAAGACAATGGAAACGCATTTTTCAACGACGCCCTTCGGGCGGCGGCGGATGACGCTTGGCATGATCTCAAGCCAAGTCACCGCAAGGGCGGTGTCGAAGGACGTGACCGTCCACAAATGGCACGTCTTCCAAGACATCAAGGACGCCAGGGTCGCTCTGGGCGCCACTGATCGTGCTTTGGCCATTCTCGACGCGCTGTTGTCGTTCCATCCGGACACGGCGCTTTATGCCGACGGCGAGCTGATCGTCTGGCCATCCAACGAGCAGCTGATCCGCCGCGCCAACGGAATGCCGCCAACGACGTTGCGGCGGCACCTGGCCGTCCTGGTGGAGTGCGGCTTGATCATCCGTCGGGATAGCCCGAATGGCAAGCGCTTCGCCCGGAAAGGGCAGGGCGGCGAGATCGAGCAAGCCTATGGCTTCGACCTCTCGCCGATTGTCGCGCGCGTTGAGGAGTTCAAGGATCTTGCGGAAGCGGTCAGATCTGAGAAGAAGGCCTTACGGCTCGTTAAGGAGCGGCTAACCATATGCCGGCGTGACATCGTCAAGATGATCGATGCCGGCATTGAGGAAGGCGTGCCGGCGAACTGGGGCAGGGTCCAGCAGGCCTACCAGGCGATTGTCGGCCAGATACCACGCACCGCACCCAGACAGACCTTCGAGGCGATTGCCGAGGAGCTTGAAGGCCTTTGGGCTGAAGTGCGTGAGGCATTGGAATCATTTGTAAAAACGCAGAAAATGGACGCCAATGAGTCCCGAAATGGACGCCACATACAGAATTCAAAACCAGACTCTAAATTTGAATCTGAAAGTGGCCCAGGAAATAAAGATGAAGCGGGCGGCAACGTTGCGGACACCGACAACGTACGGAGCCTGCCGAAGCGGGAGCTGCCGTTAGGAATCGTGCTGGATGCCTGCCCGAATACGCTTTGGCTGGTGAAGGGCGGCGGCGGAATCCGCAACTGGCGTGACTTTCTGGCCGCGGCCGAGGTTGCCCGGCCGGCCATGGGCATCAGCCCGAGCGCCTGGGAGGAGGCCCGAACTGAAATGGGTGAGCAGCAGGCGGCGATTACCATTGCCGCGATTTACCAGCGGCAGGACCAGATCAACAGCGCCGGCGGCTACCTGCGCAGCCTGACGGACCGGGCAAAGGCCGGAAAGTTCTCGGTCTGGCCGATGGTGATGGCCTTGTTGCGGGCCAAGCTTGACGCGTCGAAGACGACCGGAACCGGAGCTGAAGCCGCTGCCGTCGAGTTGGAGACGGCGGGCAAGATTGTGCGCACCGAATCCCGACTGGAAATCAGTGATGCGTTGCGCCGCAGCCTCGACAAGCCGGGGCGCAGATCATGATGAGGCGCGCCGGTTTTGATCCGCCCTATGGGACTTGGGCGGTCGCTGAAGCGCTTGTCGGGAAGAGCGTCTTATGAGAGCATCGTGGGCATGAAAAGCGAACACGACCGGGAACCGACGCCCGATGAAGCCGCCGGAATGGTATGGTGGAACTCACTTGCCGAATCCGATCGTGCGGCGTGGCTGGCGCGGGCTGACAGCGCTGTTCCAGCGGTCGCCTGGGCCGCATACAAGCGGCTTGGGGACGGTGAGCGGCAGCCGCGGACCGTCAACTGAGGACTGTTCTGCAGCGGATGACGTCCTTGTACCTCGGTCAGCTCGCGGGTGGTTCGGCGACGAGACCAAGCCGCCGGGCTCGATCGAGCAGGTTCTTGACTGATGAGGCCGACCATTTTGCGCTCCCTCGTGGGGTACGCTCATGCAGGCGCTCGAGCTGGCCGGCCATGTCGCGTAGCGATAGGTCTGGGTTGGACTGCGAAATCCCTGCCACGAGGGTCATCAGGCGATCTTCGGGAGGTTGCGGAGACGCCCGCTTCAGCAGTGTGGATTCGGCCAGGTGCTCGGTGACGAGCCATCTCACTGCCCGCCGCAGTCGTTCGGGCGTCCAGTCGAGGCCGCGCTGCTTCAGGATCCGAGCGATATCGTCCCAGTTGTGGTCTGGTCGCATCCGGCGGACCGTCGGAAGCCACTGGTTCATCGTTGATTGTAGCCGTCGGCCATAGGCTGCCTTTTGCACCGCGGTCATCTTCGCCAGGGCTTCGGGCCTGCGCTCCCGGATACCAGGATTGCCCGGCAGCCGCCCCTTCGATCGTGCAGCGATGATGCCCGCCTTGGTCCGCTCCGAAATCAACGCACGCTCGAGCTGGGCAACGGCGCCGAGTACCTGCAGCGAAAACATGCCCTGTGGCGTCGACGTGTCGATCGGATCTCGGAGAGATCGGAAATGCGCGCCCTTCTCGGTCAGATCCTCGATCACCTGAAGAAGATGGCTGACCGAGCGCGCGAGACGATCGAGACGCACAACGACCAGGACATCGCCGGCGCCGATCTCGCTGATCAACCGCAATAGGGCAGGGCGGGCTCTCGACGCACCGGATCCATGTTCCTGAACGACGACGTCACAGCCGGCCGACCGCAGCTCAATTTCCTGCGCTTCCGTCGCTTGTTCGTCCGTCGACACGCGCGCGTAGCCGATTTGCCGGCCCTGTGGTCGACCGGAGCGTCGATCTTGCGCCTCACGGGCCATTTGCGGCGTCTCTCAGCATCGGGAAGGGCGGTTGTACAAACACCGAAGATATCAGCAAACGATCGTTTGGAGGCGCTTGGCGGCAACAAGAGTCGCGAAACACTGCTTGACTTTTCCCGATGCGCAAGCCACTTACTAACCCAATGGGTTATAGGAGCAGCATGCAGACGGTCGCCGAGACACCGCTCTTCATCAAGCAGGCCGCTGAACTTTTCACCGAAGAGGAGCGCAGGGAACTGATTGATTTCCTGGCGGCCAACCCCCAGGCGGGTGACGAAATTCCCGGTGCGGGTGGTGTTCGCAAATTGCGTTTCGCCGCCAAAGGAAAGGGCAAGCGCGGTGGAGCCCGCGTGATTTACTACTGGTACAGCGATGAGGCGCCGATTTATGCCCTTCTGGCGTATGGAAAGAACGAGAAGACCGATTTGAAGCCGGAAGAGGCCAAGGCTGTAGCCGCATTCGCGAAAGCGATCAAGGCAGCGAACAGGAGCAAGATATGAGCGAGATGACGAAGTTTGGAGCGGACCTGATCCAGGCAATGTCCGAGGCGCTGGCTCACGCTCAGGGTAAGGACGTTCCGGGAATGCAGGTGCACGCGGTTGATATCGGCACAGTTGATGCGAAGTCGATCCGCAAGAAGCTGGACCTTACACAGGACCAGATGGCGACCGTGCTCGGGACCAGCCCGTCCGGCTACAAGAAGTGGGAGCAGGGGAAGAGGCAGCCCAGTGGCGCTGCGCGCACGCTGCTTCGTATCATGGAGCGAGAGCCGGAAGCTGTGCTGCGAGCCCTATCTGCGGAAAATCGTGAGGTCGACGAAACGCGCGCTTCACCTGCAGCGTCTCACTGACTGGAACATCAATCGGCTTGGTCCTATGTGATCACCGCGCGGCCCGTCCGAGCGACCGTTCCGCGTCATTGTAATAGATCGAGGGCTGCTGAACGGCGGGTGCCGCGACTGCTGCATGCTTCGGGACAGCCGCGTCGCGTCGGGAACTTCAGTGAGATAGCGGGGGGCGCAGGATGTGAGGGGCCGATATCAGTCACCGACGTCCATCGAATTGAGATCGCACCACATCCTCAACGCTGTTTCCTGCGCATTCGCTTCGAAATCGTACCATTGATCGAGTGCACCCCTTCGCTGCAACAGGTCCTTGAATCTGGCGTACGCACCTCTTTTGCTGAAGATTTCTCGAACGTCACCGACGTCGTCTGGCAGGAATTCGCGGGCGAAATCCAACGCTAGCGGCTTGCCCAGCTCGAGTTCTCTCTTGTCAGGGATTTGGACGTATTTGTCGCTGTCGTCGATATCATGCGGCAATTCGTCCAAATCACCAGTGAATTCGGACTGCCAGTAGAGCGTGCCTGACTGCTTGCACAGAAAGGCCTGATGTTCTCCCGTGCCCCCGGAACTGACGAATTCGAAAGCTAACAGTATGTCTTTGAAGCTGACGGGCATTGTCGTTCGGCGTCCCATATGGATTGGCGTGGAGCCAACGCATCAGAGGTCGGCACCGTGAGCTGTTCTCGACCGTGCCCCGCCGCATTGTATAGTCGGACGAAGCCGCTCGCGAACGCGCCCTCAACGACGCTGTAGCGAGCGGCGTAGCGGCGGGCATTGACGTTCGCCGGCAGGGGCGGGTTGCGCACACCAACCTGATTTGAAGCACCCACGGTATGACACGATGAACCGGCGCACGCTCGTGGTGAAGACCCCTGACGCTGATCTTTTGTGCGAGATGGTGGACTTTGCCGCCAAGCGGCGGTCCGGGTTTCTTAAACGATGATCCTTGCCGCCCTTCCGAGCGTCCGTTCCGCGTCGTTGTAGTAGTTCGACGCCTGTTGCACCGAACGATGCTGCGACTGCTGCATGGCTTCGGGCAGCGGAATGCCGCGACGGGCAGTTTCGGTGAGATAGCCGGAGCGCAGACCGTGGGCGGAAAACAGCGCCGGATCGAGCCCGGCCTCGGCGGCGCGGCGCTTGAGGATCAGATTGACCGCTTGCGGCGTCAGCGCGCGTTTTTCGAGATTGCCCCAGCGATCGATGCCGCGAAACACGGCGCCCTCTGTGATCCCGGCGCGTTCGAGCCAGCCTTTCAGGGCCAGAACCGGCCGGCCAACCAGCAGCACGAAGGCGTCGCTGTCGGCCTGTGTCGTTTTTGTCCGGCCGAGCCGGATTTTTAGGCACGGCAGTTTGTCCAAAGAGTCGGGAGCCTTGGGATCGGCCGGCACCGGCTCTTCTTCGACGATCTGCTCGAACCTGAGCGAAGCAATTTCGCTGCGGCGGCGGCCGCCTGAGGCGAAGGCGGTGATGAGAAGGGCGCGGTCGCGCACGTCGACGAGGCGGTCGCCCGCGCAGGTGTTGAGCAGGGTGGTCAAAATATCGGCGGTCACCGCCTTTTTGCTCTTGCGGCCGCGGGGGCGGGCGCTGGCGCGCACCGCCAACTTGATCGCGCTCTGCAGTCCCGGCGCGTTGAATTTTCCCCTAAGGCCGCGCCATTTGGTCAGCGTCGACCAGCTGGACAGACGCCGGCGCACGGTGTTCGGCGCGTGCGGTCCATCGACGCGCAACAGTTTGGCCGACTTCAACGCCGCGGTCACGTCTTCCGGCATGCCGTGCGAAACGTCGGTCTCACGCTTTGCGGGATCCCACAGGTGATGGGCGACGAATTTTATCAGCAGCGCCTCCGGCGCCGGCCAGGGGAGCGAAAAACCGGTTGCGGCCAGAGACCAGGCTTCGAGGTAACCGAGATCCGAGGCCAGGGCGCGCAGCGAATTCTCGCCGATGCCTTCTTTGGCGAGATGGCGCAGTGTGGCGACATCGTCGTCGGTGAGGATTTCGGCCAGAAAATCGCGCCGGTCGAATGGCAGCACCGAATCCAGCGCATCGAGCGCCTCCGCACGGCGCAGTTTTTGGTCGGATGCGGGTTTTGGCAGGCGAAGATCCATGACGGCGGCTCAGAACAGATATTTTTTGTCGGCCCAGGCGAGCAGCACGGCTGCATCGCGGTCTGGCAGGCGCACGCGGCCGGCACGCAATCCGTCGGCGATCGCATCGCCGACGTCCGGATCGACCCAGTGCCCGTGCGTCATCAGAAAGAACCAGGCGAAGGGCAGGCCAATCTCGGCGTCGATCGCCTCGGTCCGCTCCATCAGGCGGTGCACCGAACTGTCTTCCATCGCCAGCTTCCCGGCGGGCATTTTGAGCGGCCGCGGGATAAAACCGATCTCGCGCCGGCCACGATCTTCGAAATCGTGGATGTCGAAGGCCCAAAGGTCAAAAATGCGGTGGGCGCAAGCGCTCGACCGCTGCCAGTCGGCAA
>NZ_RZTJ01000053.1:0-5896 GCF_003997065.1 Mesorhizobium sp. M6A.T.Ce.TU.016.01.1.1
AACCACATGTTCGTACTCGGGCCCCGCCGCTCAAACCTAAACCGACGAAAAATCGATATACAGCGGGATTCCATCCGGGCGGGTTGCGGCCTGCGTTTGCGAGGTGCGATACACGACTGGATTGCCCCCATGGGTCAGGAAACGGTAGGCACCAGAATCCTCCATGAGATCCTGCATCTCGTAATAGAGCTTCGCGCGCTCGTCCTTGTCCTCGATCGTGAGCGCCTTGGCGTAGAGCTCATCGAAACGTCCGCTGCGGAAGCGCTCCCAGTTCCACACGCCGACCTGGTCTTGCACGAACGAAGAGGTTGCGTAAGATGGGTCAGGCAAGCTGGAATAATCATTTATGATGAGTTGCAGGTCCTTCCAGCGTTCGCCCTCGGACTCCTTGCCGACTGTAGAGAACGAGCCGCGGTCCTGGACATTGATCTCGACTGTGATGCCGATCTGCGACAATTGCGCCTGTACGACCACGGCTATGGTCGAAAAAGTGCTCACATTCGTGCAATCGATGGTCAAGACCAGATCGCTCACTCCGGCCTTTTCCAGGAAGTCCTTGGCCTTTGCGAGATCGCCTTCCGGTGGGACGAGCGCCTTATCTCGGTGCCCGACAAGCCCGGGAGCAATGGTGCCCGTCGCGACGTCGGCCTGGCCCGAATAGGCGGCCTCCAGGATCTGCGGCACATTGATTGCCCATTGGATCGCCTTCCGGACATTGATGTCCTTCAGCTTGGGGTGATCCATATTCATGCCGATCCAAGCGTAACGGAGCGACGGATGTTCTTCAACATTGGTATCGGCGGGCGGAGCGCTCTTGAACTTCGCAAGGGAATCCAGACTGATGTTGGTGAAATCGATGTCGCCCGCCTGGTAGGCGCGTTCCGCCGTCTTGAGATCGGCGATCGGCAGAATGCGGATTTCGTCAAAGCCCGGCTTCGGGCCTGACCAGTCCGGATTGCGCGTCAAGAGCAGATACTGGTTCGCCTTCCAGTCGGCGAGCACATACGGGCCGGAGAAAGCGGGCGGCTTCATGCCGAAATCACCACCGTCGCTGGTTGCCTTCATCACCGCATCTTCGGAAACGATATGGCCAACCCCATAAGGGAGCGCAAGGGTCCAGAGGGGCGCGAACGGGGTCTTGAGCACGATCACGCCAGTATAGTCATCTTCTATCTCGACATGATCGAGCGGGCCCAAATCAGACATTCCTGGCGAATTGTGCTTGATCACGCGCTCGAGGGAGAATTTCACATCCTTCGCCTTCATCTCGCCATGGCCGCCAGTGAACTTGATGCCCTGCTTCAGGCGGAAGCGGATATGCGTCGGATCGACCTGCTCGACTTTTTCTGCCGCCTCCAGCTCCCAGCCCCATTCTGAGCCCGGCTTGTAATGCGTAAGCTTGGAATAGATGCAATTCATAACGTCGACATCGGGTCCACCCTGGTAGAAGCCGGGATCGAGCTTGGCGACGTCACGCACGCCGCGCGCGTTGAGCACCTTGCCTTCGGCTGCCCAGATGGCTTGCGACAATGGCATGCCCGCGGCGACGATACCCCCGCCGATCGCGGCGCCGGTTTTGAGAAAGGCTCGGCGGCTTACATTTCCTGCGATAACATTCATGATCGATTCCCCTATTGGTTGAGCAATTTCCCCTGAGCGGGGTTCGCTTTCATTTGGTAGCGCGGGAGTGCCTGCGAAGGTTCAGCTTCTCTTCTGATAGACCAGCGGCTCGAAGATATGGGCGTGCAGCGAAATGTTTTCGTTGAACGCCGCGTAATGCGGATCAAGCGTCATCATCTTGCAGGCGTCGCAACGCGCTTGCAGAAAACTTCATTCGGGTTCTCCTCTTTGTTCCAAGGCCGTCCTTTGGCTGGGTCATGCATGCCCAGATCGCTAGATGCGTCGGCGTCCGCAATTCGCGCCGATGGCCTTCTTGTTTGATGGCTAACGATGGGAAATTGTCGCGGTGCCGTCAATTTATTAAGTTCTTGTGCTACCCTATTAGGCTCGTTAATACGGTAGTTTGAACTTACTCTCCGAGTGAGAACGGCGCGTTTAGAGGATGAATTGGTGAGGGAACCAAACGAAGACAGTGGCCTCGGGTTAAAGCGCGCTCGTGCATTCGTAGAGGTCATGAAGTTCGGTTCGACGCGTCGTGCCGCGCAGTGTCTCGGTGTCACGCAATCGGCCGTCAGCCAGCAATTAAAGCTGTTCGAAGACCTGGTCGGAGAGAAGCTCTTTGTCCGAGACTGGCGCGGCCTCATCCCCACGACGCGCGCGATCGAAATCTACAACAAGATCGACCGCTATTTTGAGACGCTCGTCCGAATAGAAAAGGAGATCACCGGGTCCTTCGGATCGGCGAGAGAGAGTCTGACGATTGCCGCACCCCATCTGTCATGCCTGTCGTTTGTTCCCAAGGTTATCAGTATCCTTGATCGAACAGAGCCCGACGTGGAGTTTTATGTCAGGGCGCAGGGCTACGATCAGATCGCGCAGAACATATTGACAGGAGAGGCAGATGTGGGAATTTCCCGGCTTCCACTGGACGATCGGTTCTTTGAGTGGCGTACGATCGCGGTGAGCAAGTGTGTGTGCATGATGTCGCCCAAGCATCCCTTGGCGCACAAGAGCGAGATCACGGCGGATGACATTGCCGGGGAGCGCTACATTATTCTCGATCGTGAATTCGCGTCACATCACACTGGAATGGCGTTAGAGGAACCCGTCAAGGTGCGAACCGACGCCGTCGGCTTTGTGGGGGGATATGTGGCGGAAGGCTTGGGAATCTCAATCGCCAACGAATTCATCGCTGCGCAGTGCGCATTATTCAACCTGAAAGTCGTCCCCTTTCATCCTTCCGCGACCTACGAATACGTGGTTTTCTGGAGGCGAGGAAGCGCGAAAACGCTCCAAAGAGAAGCGTTTGCTGACGCTGTACAAAGCTGGGTAAACGACGTCGGCCTGAGGCCTGTGCGCGATTGAACCATCTGCATTTGTAGGTCCGATGCCGGCGGGCGGCAGGGTCGCCTTGGTCAGATTGTCTACGGAATACAGGGTCTAGCGGAAGTGTGCACATACGGATTTGCGCATTAAGTTATGAGCCAGACTGAGCCCCTTCCCCGACAGGTCTGATCCCGCCTTAGCGAGATCATGATCGTTGAACCGAGCGAAGCTCAAGAAGCACGCCTGAGACGGCTCAGTTTCGCTCTCTCACTGCACGGATTTTGCGATTTTTGCACGGGGGCGTCTCCAATAACCGAAACGTTGGACGTTTCTGTGCAGTCCATCATCGGCTGCGATTATGGTCCCGAGCGCGGTCCGCGCAGATGGACTTTGCCGGTTGCCAGCAGCCGATCGACTGTCAGCCGGTCGCTCTATGGCGTCACTCGTCCGCAAAGACCCGCGGCACCCCTTCGTCATCCTGCCGGGACTGCAAAATGCTCTCTCAAGCGGCTGAAGCAAGAAAGATGACCGTAACCACTTCGGTGAAGCACCCAGCAGTCTGCGACGCGGTTAAGTGGATTTTCTTCCCATTCGCGACCTCACAGTCGGGTGTGGCGATCGCTTGCGGTTTTGGGCTGTCACACTGATTGAACGGTGAGGAAATTGAGGTAGCAGCGCGCCCAGTCCGTGAGTGCACCGGCCTACAAGAACCACCGCTATCCGATCGAAATCGTGGCCCGTGCTGTCTGGATTGTCCGCCTTGCGCTCCAGATGGTGCTTGCGGCCTGATCGCTCAAACGTCATTTCGGCCTCCTGCCGTTCCATTCACGCCGCAGCTCCGGCGCGATTTTTTACCTGATTGGCATCGCAAACCAAACCGGCACGGCTCCGTCGATCCCACTCATTCTTGCCCTGGCGCAATTTAGCAATGCACTAACCAATAGCCGCTCTTGCCAACCGGAGCTTCAGTTGCAGCGGATAATCCACTTGGCTCAGTACCATTGACAGTGTCCCAGAGGAACGCCGTTCGGACCCTATCCTCTATAGGCAGCCGGGAAAATTATGTCCTGATCGACAAGGACGTTGAACTTGTAGCCGGGGCGGATATCGAGCGTCGGCTGCACGTCCATGTTTCTCTGAATGGTTCGATCGGTGAGCCGGCCGAAGGTCTCCGCGAAATTCCGTCTCGCGGCATCCGAAGCCGTGTCTTGCGTTGCGAGTGTAGAGCTCTGCGGGATCGCCATGTCCATGCCCGTGCCGATCATCGCGATGAGGATGGCCGAGCCAAAGGTCTGAAGCCACTTCCGGTCGACCTTGTCGCGGAAGCCGCTGTAGCCTTGAGCGTCCGTGCCGGCCATGCCGCCGATCTGGAGCGTGGAACCGTTCGGGAAGATGATGTCCGTCCAGACGACGAGCACGCGGCTTTGGCCGAACGATACCTTGCTGTCGTAGCGCCCGAACAGCTTCGTTCCTTGTGGGATCAGGAGACGATGTCCCGTGGCTGAATCATAGACGTTCTGGCTCACCTGGGCGGCGATGCGACCGGGAAGGTCCGAATTGATGCCGGTGATCAATGTCGCGGGAATAACCGAGCCACGCTTGAGCTCATACGGCGACTGCTGGGGGACAACACGGTTCGGTAGGTAGCCGAGTTCCTTGAGGTCGGCATTGAAGAAGTCTTTCTTTGCGCCCTGGTCGTTCGGATCGCCGTTGACGCCACCGAGACCAGCACGCAGTGCAGCCGCGTACAGGTCGGATGCTCCACCGGGGGTGGTCGCAGTGGAAATTCCGTTCGTCGTCGCGGCGGCTGCAGCGGTCGTATCCCCTCCCTGCCCGTCGAACATGCCGCGGTCGACCGCAATCGGCGAGTCGTAGGCCGCGTCGTTCGCCTGAAGCCGGGCCATCCTCTGGCGATGCCGCTCCCGGAGGTATTGTTCTTCCTGCTCTCGCTGCAGGCGGGCTCGCCAGACTAGTTCGGACTCCAGCTCCTGTGCCGGCTGTGCCACTTCCCTGCGGCCCGGCTGTGGCGTGAACGGATTGACGGAGCGCTCCTCCTCCTGCGTCTCGACCGGTGTGGGCTGCTGCGTCGTCGTTTGCTGCGGTTCTCCGATGATGGCGTCGCCTACACCTCGCTTGAGCTGGTCGGCGAAAGTCGACGCCGGATTGCCAGAACCGTCGTCCGGGCCGGGATTCTGGCGAACAAGCAGTCCGCGCGATGTGAGACCGTAGAAGATCACACCGAGGAAGGCGATGACGAGGACGATTACGATGATGATCGGCAGTCGATTGATGCGCCGGATGCCGGCCTCAGAGTCTTCGTTCGGGGCACCGCCGAGTTTAAGAGATTGCACCATGGCTCCCTCCTACCCGCGACGCATCACGGAGAGCGGGCTCGCCGGCGACGCGCCCTTCGCAGTTATCTCATAGGCACGACCGAGCTCGACACCGCTCGTCGACAGCCGCGCGAGGACTTGGCCCTCGAACGGCTCGACAACATAGGCAAGAGGAATGCTCGCCGTGCCGTTGTCGGTCGTCTGGTCGGTGACCACCGCGTATCCCCACCCTTTGAGGGCCGACTCCAGAGCTTGCCCGAAGGGCGAACCATCCTGCTTCAACGCGATCGTTCCGGTACCTGGTCCGACGTGTTCGGCAAGGCGGCTTACCATATCGCCGGCGATCGTACTTGCGGCCGGCCCGGAGATATCGGCCGGCGCCTTGCTGGCGACGAGGCCGCCCGTGCGAAGGCTCTGGCAACCGAAAAGGAAAACCGCGAGCGTGACCGCAGCGGCGAGCGAGCGAAATGAGCGGGAGATAGGCATCACCGCCCGCCCCGCCGGATCGTGACCTTCTCCTGTTTCCAGCCGACGCCGGAGACGAGTACCGCCTTATCGATCTGATAGTCGACGATCATCATATCGTTCTTCATGCGATCATTGACGATGCGGTTCTG
>NZ_RZTJ01000054.1:0-5488 GCF_003997065.1 Mesorhizobium sp. M6A.T.Ce.TU.016.01.1.1
TCGTCTCATCCGACGCCGCCAGACCGTCCGCCAGACTCAACTGACCCAAAACACGATCCGCCATCCCGAATCTCCCTGCTCCAACCTTCACCACAGAATCACCGTTCGGCTTCTGTGCAAAGGTCTCCTTGTGGGAGAAGGTGGCCGAGCGAAGCTCGGTCGGATGAGGGGTGCTGGACAGATCGCCAGCGCTTCATTTCTTCCAACACCCCTCATCCGTCTTGTCGCTTCGCGACAATCCACCTTCTCCCACAAGGGGAGAAGGTAAGCAGCGCGCTCTCACCCCATCTTCACCAGCACGGCACTTTCGAACTCGATGACCTTGTCACCGGTCGAATCGAAGGCCTCCGAGCGCAGCGTGAGCAACCGCCAGCCCGGCCGTGATGCGATGGGGCGATGGGCAAGCGCGGTGCGGGTGAAGGTCACGGTTTCTCCGGCATAGACGGGCTTCAGCCATTTGAGGTTCTTGAAGCCGGGCGAGGGGCCAAATTCGGGCGCGGGCCTAGTGCCGGCCCACCGGGCGCCGTTGGCCTCCACGCCGGTCTCGAGGTTCAATTTCATCCAGGTTGCCGCTGTGTGCCAGCCCGAGGCGCACAGGCCGCCGAACACGCTCCTCTTCGCCGCCTCTTCGTCGAGATGGAATATCTGCGGATCGTATTTCCTGGCGAACGCCTTGATCGCCTCGGATTCGAATTTATGCGAACCGAGCGTGACGGTGACGCCGATGCAGAAGAATTCGTCGAGGCTCACGCGTTGGCCCCTCGGGTCAGGAACATGACGGTGTTCTCGAGTTCGAAGACGCCTTCGCCACGCTGGTTGAAAAGCTCGCTGCGCATGGCGACGAGGCCGAGCTGGGGCTTCGATCTGGACAGGCGCTTGGCAAGGACGGTGGTGTTGCCGGTCAACATATCGCCGGCCAGCACCGGCTTTTTCCATTTGACGAGGTCGACACCGGGGGCGCCCTGCGAGGTCGAGTCCAGCAGGAAGGCATCGCACAGCATGCGCATGAACATCGCGCAGGTGTGCCAGCCGGAGGCCGCCAACCCGCCAAGGATGCTGGCCTTGCCCGCCGCCTCGTCGAGATGCATCGGCTGCGCATCGAACTCTTGCGCGAATTCGATGATCTCGGCCGCGCTCACCAGTTTCGTGCCGAGGTCGAGCGAGGCGCCTTCGACGAAATCCTCATAGGCCCAAGTCTTTCCGGTCTGGCCGGTCATGGTCTGGAATTCTTTCCGGTCATGGTCTGGAATCCGGTTCAAGATTGCACGATCGCCACGGATCGGGGTTCCCGGATGCAGGTGGGACGGGATTTGGTCAAGTAATTTCTGGTGCGCCAGGCCATCGCGCGCCCCACGGAACAGCCAACGAAACAGAAGGTCCGAAGGCTTTACAACCAGCCGCGGCGGCGGAAATACCAGAAGGGCAGGATCGCCGACAGGATCATCAAGCCGATGGCGAAGGGATAACCGAAATGCCAGCTCAGCTCGGGCATGACATTGAAATTCATGCCGTAGATCGACGCGACCAGCGTCGGCGGCAGGAAGATGACCGCGGCGACGGAGAAGATCTTGATGATGGCGTTCTGCTCGATCGAGATCATGCCGAGCGTCGCGTCGAGCAGGAAGTTGATCTTCTGCGACAGGAAGGTGGCGTGGTCGGCGAGCGACAGCACGTCGCGCGACAAGGTCTTGATGCGCGCGCGGATATCCTTGCTCATCTTGGTCTGGGTCGAGGCGTGGGTGAGGAAGCCGGCGAGCCGCTGCAGCGAGATCAGGCTGTCGCGGATCGAGGAGGCGATGTCCTCCTTGCGGCCGATGGCCTTCAGCAATTCCTGGAAGTCGCGGTTGCGCTTGGAAGCCTTGGTCGAGCGTGCCTCGAAGATGTCGCGCGAGATCGTCTCTATGTCGCGGCCGGCGCGCTCCAGAATGTCGGCGAGGCGGTCGACGATCGCCTCCAGCAGGCCGATCAGGATGGTGTCGCCGCTGGTGCAGCCGGTCGCCACCTTCTCGGCGCGCAGCGGAAAGGTCTTGAAGGCCTTCGGCTCGTGGTAGCGCACGGTGATCAGCCTATTGCCGGCCAGCACGAAGGTGACCGGCGACATTAGCGGATCGTCGGCCTCGGTCTGAGCCGGCAGCGTGGCGGTCATGAAATAGGCGCCGTCCTCGATATAGAGGCGGCTCGAAATCTCGATCTCCTCCATCTCCTCGCGCGTCGGAATGGCAACACCGAGCCAAGTCTCGATGGCCGTTTCCTCTTCCTTGGTAGGGTTCATAAGGTCGGCCCAGACGACCTTGTCGCTGTTTGCCAAGAGATCGTCGGCAACGCGCAGGCGATCATTGTCCACGACGAATGCCTTGATCATCGCCGGGTCTCCCTTGCTGAGGCCAAAAGGATGGGTTCGAGCGGGCGTGTCGTTTCGGATTGCACGGGACAGGCTTTCGACGAAAGCGCGGGCCGGTGCAGACGCCCCTTAGACCGGGCGTTGCGGGCAGTCAAGCCACGCGGAAAGGGCCCGCGCGGTCTCTCCCTTCTCCCCTTGTGGGAGAAGGTGGCCGAGCGAAGCTCGGTCGGCTGAGGGGTGTTCCAGCTTGGCACCCACAGCGCTCCGGCTAACACCCCTCAACCGTCTTGGCGCTGCGCGCCAATCCACCTTCTCCCGCAAGGGGAGAAGGAAGAAGGCGCCGTCGGTCAGGTCAGGTGTTGAACTTGAACAGCATGATGTCGCCGTCCTGGACGACATATTCCTTGCCTTCGTCGCGCGCCTTGCCGGCTTCCTTGGCCGCCACTTCGCCGCCCAGCGTGATGAAGTCGTTGTATGCGATGGTCTGGGCGCGGATGAAGCCGCGCTCGAAATCGGTGTGGATGACGCCTGCCGCCTGCGGCGCCTTGGCGCCCTTGTGCACGGTCCAGGCGCGCGTTTCCTTTGGCCCGACGGTGAAATAGGTGATGAGCTGCAAAAGCTCGTAGCCGGCGCGGATCACCTTGTTCAAGCCTGGCTCCTCAAGGCCCAACGTTGCCAGGAATTCCATTTCCTCGTCGTCGCTGAGCTGCGCGACCTCGGCTTCGATCGCTGCCGAAATCACCACGGTGCGGGCGCCTTGCGCGGCAGCCATCTGTTCGACCGCTTTGGTGTGCGAATTGCCGGCGGCGGCGTCGGCCTCTGCGACATTGCAGACATAGAGAACGGGGTGCGACGTCAGCAGGTTCAGCCCCTGCAGGATGCGCAGATCCTCCGCGGAGATACCTTTGAGCAGAATGCGGGCTGGCTTGCCGGCCTGCAGGAGTTCAAGAGCGGCTTCCATCATCGGAAGCACGGTCAACGCCTCCTTGTCCTTGCCGGAAGCGCGCTTGCGGAACTGCACGATGCGGCGCTCGAGGCTGTCGAGGTCGGCGAGCATCAGCTCGGTCTCGACCGTCTCGGCGTCGGCGACGGGATCGATGCGGCCCTCGACATGGGTGATGTCATCATCCTCGAAGCAGCGCAGCACATGGACGATGGCGTCGACCTCGCGGATGTTGGCCAGGAACTGGTTGCCCAGCCCTTCGCCCTTCGAGGCGCCGCGTACCAAGCCGGCGATGTCGACGAAGGAGATGCGGGTCGGGATGATCTCCTTCGACTTGCCGATCGCCGCGATCTTCTGCAGACGCGGGTCGGGCACCGCCACCTCGCCGGTATTCGGTTCGATGGTGCAGAACGGATAGTTGGCGGCCTGCGCCGCCGCCGTCCTGGTCAGCGCGTTGAAAAGCGTCGATTTGCCAACATTGGGCAAGCCAACGATGCCGCATTTGAAACCCATTTTTATCCGGTCCTATTGGGAAATCGAAATTTGATGAGGGCTATGGGCGAAAGGGGTGACGAACGTCAAGCCCTTCGGCTCCGTTCACGCCGAAGCTCAATCCTTGCCGCCAAACAGCTTCTTCAGCATGGCAGCCATCGGGCCGGTTTGCGGCAGCTTGACCGCCGGCTGCTGTCGCGCCTGACGGACGTGGCTTTGCTGTTTCGGGCTCTGCTGTTTCGACCCCGCGTTTTCGCGTTCGGGCGTAGCACCGGTCTTGCGTTGGACGGCAACGCTGACCTTGTTCATGAAGCCGGACTCGTCCCCCCTGACGATCAAGTCGGCATGATCACCGATGGCGTCGAGCAGCGGCTCCAGCCATTCGCGATCGGCCTTGGCGAAATCGCCAAGCACATGATGCTGGACGAATTCCTTGACGCCCGGGTGGCCGACGCCGATGCGCACGCGGCGGTAAGCGTTACCGACATGGCCGTCGATCGAGCGGATGCCGTTGTGACCGCCGGCGCCGCCGCCGGTCTTCACGCGGACCTTGCCGTCGGCGAGGTCGATCTCGTCATAGAAGACTGTGAGCGCCGAGGGGGTGAGCTTGTAGAAGCGCAGCGCTTCGCCGATCGACTGGCCTGAATTGTTCATGAAGGTCTGCGGCTTGATCAGGATGATCTTTTCGCCGGCAAGCGTGCCTTCGGCGATCAGTCCCTGGAACTTCTTCGACCAGGGCGAAAAGGAATGGCGGCGGCCGATTGCGTCCGCCGCCATGAAGCCGACATTGTGCCGGTTGTTGGCGTATTTCGCGCCCGGATTGCCGAGGCCTGCAAACAGCAGCATCGTCACCTCCGGGCGGAAAGGGATTACTTCTCTTCGGCGGCAGGAGCCGCTTCGGGCTCAGCCGCTTCGACCGTCTCTTCCGCCTCCGGCTTCATCGCCGCGGAGCCGGCAATGGTCGCGACGGTGAAGTCGCGGTCGGAGATCACCGGCTTGACGCCGGCCGGCAGCTTGACCGCCGAGATATGGATCGAATCGCCGATATCGGTGCCGGTGAGATCGACGGTGATGAATTCCGGGATCGCATTGGCCGGGCAGTGGAACTCGACTTCGTGACGCACGATGTTGAGCACGCCGCCGCGCTTGATGCCGGGCGACTTGTCCTCGTTGATGAAGTGGACCGGCACGTCGACATTGACTTCGGTGTCCTTGCCGATGCGCAGGAAGTCGACATGGACCGGGAAATCCTTGACCGGGTCGAGCTGGAAGTCCTTGGGCAGGACCTGGATCTTCTTGCCGTCGACATCGATCGTGGCGATCGTGGTCAGGAACCCGCCGCCATGGATCTTGTAGTAGATGTCCTTGTAGGTCAGCGCAATCGCCAGGGGAGGCTGCTTGTCGCCGTAAATTACTGCAGGCACTTTACCGTTGCGGCGAACTGCACGGGCGGACCCCTTACCGACCTGTTCGCGCGCTTCGGCCTTGAGCTCGTAAGTATCGCTCATGGCATTTCCTTTCGCGTTGTTCTGGAGCGTTCGCGGCCGGCGAGGTGCCTGGGCCGTAAACGTCGAAAGCCGTCATGGCCTTACATGATCTGGTCCAAAATCTTTTTTGGGATCACGCAGGCCCGGACAGCCTTCCGCCGCGTTGCCTCCAAGGGTGTCTACGCGGGTGGCGGCTCTATAGCGGAAGGCTGTCCGGGCCTGCGT
>NZ_RZTJ01000055.1:0-5349 GCF_003997065.1 Mesorhizobium sp. M6A.T.Ce.TU.016.01.1.1
ACCCTGGTCGCAAATGGCGTGACCAGCGACAGGTCATGAAGCACCGCCACGACGGTCATGCCAAACTGCGATACGAGATCTAGAAGCTCGCTGCGGGCGCGCGGATCGAGATGATTGGTCGGTTCATCGAGGAACAGGATTTTTGGCTCCTGGGCAACGGCGCGTGCCAGCTGGGCGCGTTGCCGCTCGCCACCCGATAGCGAGCCGATCGTGCGGCCGAGCAGCGGCAGCAGACCGGTTCTGCGAAGCGCTTCGACGGCGATGTCGCGTTGCTCGCTCCTCCGTCGCAAGCCGGCATGCGGGACGCGGCCAAGCTCGACGTAGTCGATCACGGCAAGCCGCGGATCAGGCTGATCGGTCTGGCCGACGACAGCCATGTGCAGCGCCCGCTCGGCGGCCGAAAACGTCTCCAGCCGGCGTCCGGAAAATCTCACATCTCCCGCGCTTGGCCGCAGGGTGCCACATAGCATGCGCAACAGCGTCGTCTTGCCGGCGCCGTTGGGACCGATGATTGCGAGGCGATCGCCCGCCGCCACCGAAAGGCTGACCGCGCTGACCAGGCATTGGCCATTCGCCGTCGCGCTCAGCTCACGCGCTTCAAGAAGAGGCTGGGAGGCGTCCAACTTACCGTCACTTTCTCAATGGCGACGGAAGGAAGCTGGACGGACCGGCCGACAAGACCGATGTCCACGTCTCCTCCCGGCACACCCCGTCCGGTCAACTCATGCTGATGGCAGGTCTCCTGGCTCGCGGGTCTTTGCGCCATCCTGCCTTCCCAGCCTTGCCGGCCAGTGGCATTTCGGATTTTGCTAACCGCTTACAGTTGCGGGGGCAGCCACGGCCTCGATCCGAAGATCTCACCGTGTTCCCTTTTCACCCCTTGCCTTTCGACTCGGGGACCATCACCCAGGCACCCTAGTTTTCCGCCAATCACAGCGCAATAAATTTCCAGGGTTGAAACAGCCGCTGAAGCGAAGGGTCTTGTCAGAAAGAGCCATACGAATCTCGTTATGTAATAACGTTACCATTTAAAAGACGCCGCTTGCTGCTGTCAAGCTCTTTCGCCCGACGCCTTCGACTTGCCGGCCGCCGTCGCTCGCGATTTGCGCGGTGCGCAATTTCGATCAAACTGCCTCCACCAGGAAGCGGCACCATGACTTTGCCAAATGCGAAGACTGGGCCAAATGCGAAGACTGGGCCAAATGCGAGGAGCCATATGAACCCGACCGAGAAAGCGCTGTGGTTCGTCGAAAGCCATCTGCCGGAATCCGTCTCGCTCGACGATGTCGCCAAGAGCAGCGGCGTGTCGCGCTTTCACGTGACGCGGGCCTTTGGGGCTGCGACCGGCCGTTCGGTGATGGGCTACATGCGTTCTCGCCGGCTGACCGAAGCGGCGCGCAGGCTCGCCGCCGGCGCACCCGACATCCTCTCGGTCGCGCTCGACGCCGGCTACGCCTCGCATGAGGCCTTCACCCGCGCCTTCCGCGACCAATTCGGCACCACGCCGGAACTGGTGCGCGCGCAAGGCTCGCTCGACAATCTCGCTCTCGTGGAGCCGATCCTGATGGACCAGTCCTTCCTCACCAATCTCGAGCCGCCGCGCTTTGAGACCAGCCGGCCGTTTCTCATCGCTGGTCTCGGCGAACGCTACAGCTGCGAGACCAGCGCCGGCATCCCGATGCTGTGGCAGCGGTTTGGCCCCTTTATCGGCAACATTCCAGGCGAGATCGGCGACGTCGCCTATGGCGTCTGCGTCAACGGCGACGACGCCGGCAATTTCGACTACATCGCCGGCGTCGAGGTGTCCGATTTTTCGGATCTGCCGAGGGAGTTTTCGCGCGCGCGCGTGCCGGCGCAAAAATACGCCGTGTTCGCCCATCGTGACCACATCTCGACCATCCGCCGCACGGTCAACACGATCTGGAACAAATGGCTGCCGGCCTCCGGGCACGAGATCGCCGATGCGCCCGAATTCGAGCGCTACGGCCCCGAATTCGATCCACGCAGCGGCAATGGCGGGCTGGAAATCTGGATACCGGTGAAGGGGTGAAGCGCGGCCAGCCAAGGGCAATTGCTTCAGACAAATGATGCTTCCAGCTTGTGTTGGAGATCATTGTCGAGGAGCGCTCCGCCCGGTTTTTGCCTTCTCCCCTTGTGGGAGAAGGTGTCGCCGAAGGCGACGGATGAGGGGTGCTCCAGCCTGGCGCCGATGGCGTTCCGTCCAGCACCCCTCAACCGTCTCGGCGCTGCGCGCCGATCCACCTTCTCCCACAAGGGGAGAAGGGAAAGACGTTACAGCTCCAGGTTCCAGTTCTGGCCGACCAGATCCTTGCCGAAGGCGTGATGGCGTTCTTCGTCGGCCAGCTTGAATCCTGATGCCTCGTAGATGCGGCGCGCTGAGGTGAGCACGTCGTTGGTCCACAGCGTCAGCGTCTTGTATCCCTTCGCGCGGGCAAAGCCGATGCATTCCTCGACCAGCCGCTTGCCGATGCCGAGACCGCGCGCCGAGGGTTCGACATAGAGCAGGCGCAGCTTCGCCACCGTGTCCGACTGGCGCACGACGAAGACCGAGCCGACGACGTCCCCGTCCCGCTCGGCGATCCAGCTGCGCTCCCATTTCGGATCGAAGGATTTGAGGAAGGCACCGAGGATTTCGGCGACCAGCGCCTCATAGGTTTCGTCCCAGCCATACTCCTGCGCGTAGAGCAGGCCCTGGCGATGGATGATCCAGCCGATGTCGCCGACCTGCAAAGGCCGCAGCATGTAGGGGACCTTGGGCTCGGCACTCTCGCCCAGCAGGCGCTGCACCGTCTGCATCGCCTTGACCAGCCTGTCCTGTTCCGGAGCGGAAAGCCGGTCGAGCAAGGCCGCGACCTGATCGTGCGAACCCTGGTTCAGCGGCGCGAAGGCCGTCCTTCCCGCCGGCGTCAGCGCGATCGACGAGCGCCGCGCATCGGCTTCAGTCGCTGCGCGCTCCACCAGGCCGCGCTCCTCGAACTTTTTCAACAACCGGCTGAGATAACCAGGATCGAGGCCGAGATCGCGCGCAAGGTCGGTGGCGGTCAGCCCATCGCGATGCGCCAGCTCATAGAGCACCCGAGCCTCGGTCAGCGAGAAGGCGCTTTTCAGCAGGCCTTCGTCGAGCAGGCCGATCTGGCGGGTGTAGAAGCGGTTGAAGCCCCGCACCGCATCGATCCGCTCCTTGCCGGGTTGATGATGAATCGTCATGGCATCCTCCTGCCCGCACACGATCAATCATTTATTTGACTTAGTCAAGTATCCAGGCATCAGACTCGCCGGATCAGCCCCTCGAAGCCATTTGCGAGATGAGAGGCGCCGGCGGCGAACATCTTCACGAGGTTTTTGGGGCGGCCGGGGGTCTTGTTGGCATCCAGCAGCACCGCCCTGCCCTCATGTATGACGAAATCGAACTTGCCGTAGTCAAAACCGAGTTCGCGTCGCAGCTGGCGCATTTCGTCGGGAACAGGCACGGGCTCACGACGGATCGTTTCGGACGCCTTGACCAGGGCGTTCGGCGAAACGTAGCGGGTGCAACGTTCGCTCTCTCCGCAAAACACCCAGAACCGCGCCGCGAAACCATCGGGTTCTTTTTCCGGAATGAACTTGTCCACGACCAGATCGTCGCGCCCGAAGACGCCGTCCGGAACATCGCGGAGAGATCCGTAGACCTCATAGGGCTGCAGGACTGGCATGTCCGGAAAAGGCGGTGGTTTCCTCGCGCGCCGCGCCCGCCGATTGAGGAGCGTCTCCGGAATGCCCTGATTGTTGAGATTGCTTTTGACGATGACCGGGCCTGGCCAAGCGTCTCCCTCGTTCACCAACGCTCCGCTGATCCGTCGTTTGGATATGTCGGCCGTCCCGACATTGAGGCAGAATGGGAAACTCCGTGCATAGTCGAGATAGTCTGCGGGCGTTATCGTCGCATCGACATGCAGAACCGCGACGTCGGCGCTGTATGTCTTCGACAGACCTTGCTGAATCCGGACCGAATGGCCGCGCCTTTTCAATTCTCCCAGAACGTCGAAAAGCAAATAGGGACTGCCCCTGCGCAACAGGATATCGCGCTTGCCAAGGAACTGATCGTGCTCATGCGTTATGACGACGATACGCGCCACGGCTACCCCCTTGGCTTCCATACCCACTTCCATTAAGCGGCTATGAGCAGTTGACGCCAGCCTTTTTAGGTCCGACGGGCACACATGACCAATCATTGGGACAGTTATCACCGTCACTGGATGCTCCTGGAGGCGCCGCTCCGGCCAACTCCGGAGACAGTTGGCATTGTCGAGCGCGAGCTTGATCTGGACGAGGCCGATGTTCTCCTGCTGGGCGTTACCCCGGAACTGGCCGGCCTCGGCAAGACGATGCTGGCCGTCGACGGATCCGCCGCCATGGTTTCGGGCGTATGGCCGGGCGACAGCGCCTGCCGCAAGGCAACGACCGGGAACTGGCTGGACCTTCCGCTCGGCCGCGCCAGCGTCGGCGCGGTCATAGGCGACGGTTGTCTGACGGTCGTCGATTCCGCACGCGCTCGCCGCGCCCTCCTGGGCGAGGTTGCCAGAGTGCTGAAGCCCGGCAGCCGCGCGGCGATCCGCGTTTTCGCCGGCCCTGAGACGTTCGAGGATTTGCAGGACATCAAGGCCCAAGCCTTGGCCGGCGGAATTGAGAATTTCCATGCGCTCAAATGGCGGATCGCCATGGCGTGTACGACCAGCGATTCCGATCGCGCCATAAATGTGCAAGTGATCCGCGACGCTTTTGACGAGATATTCCCGGACCGCGCCGCCCTTGCCGCGCGGACGGGGTGGAGCATGGCCTCCATCGGCACCATCGACGTCTATGCGGGTTCCCAAACGACTTATTGCTTCGCGACGCTTGCCATGCTCGTCGACCAGGCGAACGACTGGTTCGACGAAGTGCGCGTCGTGCCGAGCGGATCCTATCCGCTGGCGGAACGATGCCCGCTTCTGGTGCTTGGTTCTCCGAGGCGCCAATAGTTCGTCGCCGGGCGTCGATCGGCTCACTCGGCGCCTTGACTCTCGCCGGCCACCGGCCTATCTCAGCGCCACGTTAGCACTCGCCATTGGTGAGTGCTAACCAGGTCCGGCGCCGCCGGACGGAGGAACTGTTCTCACCATTCTCATCGAGGAATAAAAAATGGCAAAGTCGAAGTTCCGCCCGCTTCATGACCGCGTGGTCGTACGCCGGGTTGAATCCGAATCCAAGACCGCCGGCGGGATCATCATCCCGGATACGGCGAAGGAAAAGCCGCAGGAAGGCGAGATCATCGCCGTTGGTTCCGGCGCCCGTGACGAAGCCGGCAAGCTC
>NZ_RZTJ01000056.1:0-4885 GCF_003997065.1 Mesorhizobium sp. M6A.T.Ce.TU.016.01.1.1
GAATTCCTGAAACACCGCCGCGACCCCGGCATCGCGCGATTTCTGAGGGGTAAGCGCGGGAATAGCTGCGCCGTCGATACGGCACGAGCCTTCCGTCCAACCGTAGGTTCCCGCGATAAGATTGATGAGCGTCGACTTGCCGGCGCCGTTTTCGCCGAGAAGGGCATGGACCTCGCCGCTCAGCAGCGTGAAATCAACGCCATCAAGCGCGACCACACCCCCGAAACGCTTGGTCATACCCGTAAGTTCAAGCATCGTTGACACCACCTACATCGAAGCGAAAAGGGCGGTCGGCCAAGGCCCAGGCCCGCCGCCCATCGAAGACGCGACTATTGTACCGAAAATTCCGGCTTCCACCCATCGGGCGCGAAAATCTGTGTCGGGTCGATCTCGTCGATGTTGTCCTTGGTCACAATGCCCGGCGCGACGAGCAGAACCTTCTCATGGTCCTTCTTTTCCAAGGCGCGCACTGCAAGGTCGACACTGATGCGCCCCATCATGACCGGATATTCGGCGGCGAAGCCAAGCACCTTGCCTTCCTTCACCAGCTTCAGCATCGTCTGGTTCTCGTAGGACGACATGATGACGACGTCGTCACTGGCCGGCATCGGCGACCGCGCTGACGGCGGCTTCCGCCGCCGCCGCTCCGCCCCAGATGACGTTGAGGTCGGGATAGGTCTGCAGGGCGTCCTCGACGAGGCGCAGGCTTTGCGGAACGCCCGGCTCACCATAGAGCTCGGCCACGAGCTTGATGTTGCCGGTTTCGGTGCTGTCGCGGAAGCCGGCCATATAGCTCTCCGCCCAACCCGACCCCTGCGGACCCGGCAGGCCGATCGCGGTCGTCTTTTTATCGCCGAGGTACTTCTTGAGGTACTCACCCTCCTGAAAACCCTTCTGGTAGGTGTCCGGGGTGATACGCGCGGTGATCGGTGTTTCGAGAATGGGGTTGGCGACCGCGATCTGGACAAGGCCCTTGGTGTTGCCTTCCCTCAGCTTGGCCGCCAGGCCGGCTTCCGAGATGGCGGCGACAAGGATGCCCTGGGCGCCAGACGCCACGCAGTCATCATACTGCGACAGCTGCTTGGGCAGTGCGTCGTAGCCCCCGGCCTGCAGCACCGTCAGCTTGACACCTAGGCGCTTTGCTTCTTCGACGATGCCATAGTCGACCGAGACCCAGTAGCTGTCCTTAAGGTGCGGAAACAGAACGCAAAGGTTCCAGGGCTTCTCGGCCTTCTCCAACGGCACATAATCGATCGTCTCGACTTTTTTCAAATCGCCGCCCTTGGCCGCGTTGATTTTGAAAGGCCACCAATCCTTGGCCTGGGCGGCATTGGGCAGGACGGCGACGCTCGACAGGAAAGCCGCAGCGAGGACCGATTGGAGAGCGCGTTTTTTGGTCATGTGATTCCCCTTTTTTCTGTGTGGTTTCCCGGACCCGGGAGCCGGCGATTTCGCCGGCTCCGCGGTCTGCCTTGGGAGCAGATGGATTTGCTGATGCGTCGAAATCACCGTCTGGGCGAGTGCGCCCCTCGGGTCTTTCCGCGCCGTTCTCATTCACAGAGATACCGTACTACTTATAAGTTATAAGTCAATAGGGCTTTCATTAGCCGATGCTGTTTTCAGGCAGGGCCGGCGTCTTCAACCCCGCGCTCTCGCCGCCATCGACCGGCATGACGATACCGTTGACGAAGGACGAAGCCGGCGACAACAGCCAGGCCACGGCCTCGGCGACGTCTTCAGGGGTTCCCAAACGACCGACCGGAACGCGGCTTTCCAACAGAGCCCTGCGGCCAGGAATGGCAAGCGTGCCCGCCATCATCCTGGTCGCGATCTGGCCGGGGCAGACTGCATTGAACCGAACTTCGCTGATCTCCAATGCCAGCGACCAGGTCAAAGCGATGAGCGCGGCCTTGGAGGCCGAATAGATAGCCAGCCCCTCCTCGCCCATTAGCCCGGCCACCGACGACATCATTACCACCGATCCACGCGCCGCGCGCAGTCCTGGCATCGCCTCGCGGGTGAATACAAACGACGAGCGGGTATTCACCGTCATGATCTCGTCCCAGTCACCGAGGGTGGCTGCCTCGAAAGCCCCTCGCCCCGTCATGCCGGCGTTGTTGACCAGTCCCGCGATTTTTCCGTGGCCGAGCGTCATCGCGGCATCCACGACCGTCCGGCATTCGGCTTCGTCGCGCACATCACAGGCAATGAACCGCGCATTGGCGGCGCTGGACACGATTTCCCGCGCGGCGGCCTCGTCGCGACCGGTGAACACGACGAGGGCATCCTCCTGCGCGGCAAGGCGCCGGACACAGGAGGCCCCGATACCATGCGTGCCGCCGCTCACGACGTAGATGTTGCCTGTGCCACTCATGGCTCAGTCCTATAAACGATCGGCTCACCGAGCCAGGTTGTCCTGTGGCGCGCCCAGTAAAGGTCGCGCAGTTGCATCGTGATACCGCCCACGCTGGCGTTGCTTACGGGCCGCGCGTCGATCGTGGTCACGGGCATGATGCCGCCGGCGGTGCTGGTGATGAAAACCTCGTCGGCATCGCGCACCTGCGCCGCGGTTACTGTGCGCAAGTCACACGGGATACCAAGTTCGCGTGAAAGCTCCAGCACGCACCGACGCGTCATGCCTTCGAAGACACCTTGGTCCGGTGTTGCCAGGGCACCGTCCTTGATGATGAAAATGTTGAAACCCGGACCTTCGGTGACGTTGCCGTCCGCGTCCGAGAGTACGACCACGGTGGCACCACGATCGTAAGCCTCGAAGATACCCATCGTGAGATCGAGCCAGTGAAAATTCTTGATGCGTGGATCGATGGATTCGGCCGGAATGCGACGAATATCGCTGATTATCATCGATAGACCCCGATCACGCTGCTCCTCATTCGCCAGCCAGACGAATGGCTGCGCGAAGGCGTAGAACCTGTTCTCACACAAGCGTGGATCACGAGTGCCCTTTGGCGGCACACCGCGGGTACAAGTCATCTGCACATAGGCGTCGCGCAGTCCGCTGCGGCTGACGCATTCGGTAAGGATGTGTCCGATCTGGGCCTCATCGAGTGGTAGCGTCATGCGCAGCCCCCGCATCGAAGCGTTGAAGCGCGCTATATGGTCACGCAATCTGAAGAATCGGCCATTCCATACATGCGCCACGTCGTAGGTCGCATCGGAGCGCACGAAGCCGCGGTCAAGGATCGGAATTCGCGCCTCGGCGATCGGTACATAGGCGCCGTCTATGAAAGCGATTCCATCGGACGCGGATGGCAAGGTCATATCATCTTGTCCCCGTCATAGGCCAGCATCTTGGACCAAACGAACGCACCTACGCCGCAGTCGGCCTTGGCCTTGCCCATGATCTGTCCGCTGCCCGGCGGCTTCGCCCAGTCGAGATGCTCCAGGTATTCTTCACCGCAAGGCAGGATCATCTCCATTGCATCCATCTGGACGAGTCCCATGTGGTCGCCGGCTCCCTTTGTCTTGGCAATGCCGCCGGTGTAGCTCGCCTCGAGCAACGGTGCTTTTTTGTCTTTCGAACAGGGTGTGAAAACACGCCCCTCATCCCGTCCTGCAGCGACAACCGTAAGGTCCCTTGCGAACGCATTACTGATGGGCACTAGGGCGAAACCAAAAGAGCGAAAAAGCCAGCGGCAGGGGTTCAACATTTGGGTCTCCCTCCTAACCAACAACTTATATCTTATAAGATAGCAGTCAAGAGGGTGATGCCTCAGGTAGATCACCCGCCGAGTGGGTTCCGATGGGCTGGACTCAATGGGCTTTTGAGCCGATCGGCAGCGTCGGCACGGCCATCGCCTACCAGTTGGGACCATCCTCGAAGTGCCCGCCAGCGCCTTTAAAGGTGATCGTGCAGCTCTGATCCTTCTTCGCCTTGGCGGGTGCCGCGGAAGGATCCCGGGTTTGATCGCTCCGAGAACACCCGGGTCGATCCTCGCGAAGCTCGATGCTCTCTACAAACAATGCCATGGATTCTCACGCCCTTATTTCAGCACTGCCGCTCGCCTGCCCGACTCGGCCGGGGTCAGCCTTCACCGCCAAACTCATTGGCGCAGCGACGTTCCTATCGGGTCAGGCGAAGCTTCTCAAATGTGCCGTTCATCTCGTGGCCCTGGCACGGTCAATCGCCCTCTCAGTCTCGCGATTGACGGAGTTGCTCTTGAGGCGCGCGCCGGCGAGCTCGAGGAGCGCGTAGGCTATCTCGTCCTCGGTCCAGCCGGATTCCCCTGCCCGCTCAGCCAATTGCTGAAAGGCCGGTTCCAAGGCGAGCTGGCATTGAAGGCCGCGGTCGGGATGGTCGACCGGGCAGCTCGGTTCCACGATCGCAACGCGTGATCGCTTCATTGCAGGCCATGGGCTCTCGCCCCTCTCCTTTTGCCACACGAGGCGCGCCAGCTCACGTGTCGTTGGTGCGCGCCACGGCATCCGCTTCATCTTGTCAACCAGCCGCTCCAGCGATCCGGCGCGCTCCAGCTCCGCAAAGAAATGATGCGGCGTGACGCTACCGAGCCGGTGCATCTCGGCCAGGTTCCACACATATGGATAGTCGACCATGAAATCGGATCGAGGCGAGGCCTTGGACGGTTCGGCCTTGGTCAGGATGCCGCCGCCCACGAGTCGATCAGCCTTCTCGATGATTTGGCGCACCCTCGATTTCGACAGGCTATGTTCCTGCGCCAGGTCGGCGAAACTCTTGCCCTTCAGAAAGCCTTCGACCAGGGCGACATTCCTATCGACGGTCGGGCTAAACGCCCAACAGGCGCGCAGTTTTTCCAGTATCATTCCGTTCGTTCATCCGGTTGTTCGCCCCCTTGCAAACCCTACCCGGCCAAATCGGCGCTTGGAAGACACGACTCACATCATG
>NZ_RZTJ01000057.1:0-4487 GCF_003997065.1 Mesorhizobium sp. M6A.T.Ce.TU.016.01.1.1
ACGGTGTGGTGAAGTATCATCGCAGGATCGGAACCACCCTTAACGCGCTGGTCAGTGCCGGATTTGCCATAGAAGCCGTCAATGAGTTCGCACCGTCGATGGAACAGATCATGGAAGTCCCGGAGCTGAAGGAAGAACGGAAAGACCGATGATGCTGCTTGTCTCGTCGAAACGCTAGGAGTGCCGATCCTCCGCAGTACGGCACCGGTTCAGGGCCCTATTTCCGACCCTTTGCAGACAGCGACGGACGATGCCTCGTCGGCTGCCCGAAACGGCAGCTGTAAAAAGGCCCCGGCGCTGGGTCGGTCGCCGGGGCCTTGGCCATGTACGAGATACCATCATGTCCGTTCATGAGCGTGACGCAATATACTCAACAAACAGTAAAGGGGACGGACAAAGCCATCCTAAGGGCCAGCCAATTACGAGGGAATCCAAAGAAGCTTTGGGCAATGAGTGCCGCATAGCTAAGTGCCCGACGCAGGCTTCGGAACGTTTTTTTGACAAGGCGCATCAGCGGGTAGTCCACGTTGCGTGGCAAGCGGTCTTGCTTCTCATTCGCTCCAATTTGCGGACGCGGCGCACGAGTTCGGAAGTCGACATCCCTTAGCAATCATGAAGCGTCGGCAGCGCCCCAGCCTCGAGGAACTCATCGGGCAGGGCGATCTGGCGAAAGACTGGGACCACTCCCTCGCGCATCAGCAGGGCGGCAACGCCTTCACCCACACCACCAATGATGAAGTGGTTCGTCGCGAGCACCACCGACCGTCCAGGATCGCCCGCGGCGGCAAGTATCACCTCCGTGTCCAAAGGCTTGCTCGTCGGAACTGCAGTACGGCGCAGCCGATCCTGTCGGCTTCAAGCGCCTTCGCCGCCTCCAGCGCGCAGATCATTAGGCCGCTGGAAATGAACAGCACATCCGCACCCTCGCGCAACAGGCGTGCCTTGCCCAACTGGAATGTGTCGTCGTACTCGTCGAGCACGGCTGGAACCTTGCTCCGCCAAATTCTCTTGCCGTCCTGCCAGATTGATATTGCCGTCTCTTCATGGATACATCGAGACCGAGATACTGCTTCATGGCTGTCCTCTGTTCGATGCCTGGGCCGGTGTCGATCGTGAGCCCGGTCTTCATCCTATCGGGGGACAGCCAGCCGGCTAAATGTTCGAACATCGCCGCCACATGTTAGGTGGCCACCGCTCCGCGGTTACGTCATGTTTGTTCATTCCGCACACGCGTTCATGATCGCATCCGGAGATCCGGTGAACATGGAGATATGGACTGCCCGCCTGAAACGCATCGCGTGAAGACCACGGCAAAGCAGGACTATCGCGGTTTCAATAGCATGCTGGCCGCAGGCAATTTGTTGCGTGCCCATGTTCCGCTAGTCTTTAAGATGCGGCGAACCCTCGGGGGACGCCGTGATACCTCTTGAACTCAAGGTCACTGCCGCGCGCAGCCTTCTCTCCGTTACATGGGAGGACGGTGTGGTTTCGCTCATCCCCGCGTCCAAGCTGCGGGCGCGCAGCCGGGCGGCACAGCAGGTGCGGGCGGACATCGAGGGCAACGAACATTCGTTCGAGACCGTCACCGTGACGAGCGCAGAGGCGATCGGTTCATATGCCATACGTCTGATTTTCTCCGACGGGCACGCCCGGGGCATCTATCCCTGGAGCTATTTGCGCGAAATCGCCGATTCTGATGCTTGAGGAACGAGAATGGATAATTTTGTCGAAGGGTTGTCGGAAGTCACCTGCGATGTGCTGGTGATCGGCGGCGGCACGGCGGGACCAATGGCGGCGCTCAAGGCGAAGCAGAAAAATCCCGCTCTGAAAGTCGTCCTGCTCGAAAAGGCAAATGTGAAGCGTTCCGGAGCTATCTCCATGGGCATGGACGGACTGAACAACGCCGTCGTCCCGGGATATGCGACGCCCGAGCAATATACCAAGGAGATCACCATTGCCAATGACGGCATTGTCGATCAGGCGCCGGTCTTCAAATATGCCTCGCGCTGCTATGACATCATCCAGGAACTTGACCGTTTCGGCATCCGTTTCCAGAAGAACGCCAATGGCGATTTCGATCTGAAGAAGGTCCACCATCTCGGAACCTATGTGCTGCCAATGCCGAATGGCGACACTTCGGGCGATCGTTGACTGCATGCTGGAGGCCGGCTGGACGCGCGGGGAGATCATGCGCTCGCTACGCCGGCTGATCGCCGCCGACAACATGACGCAAAATGAAAACGCCAAGGTCGAGGCACAGATTGCACTCGCGCGCGCCATGATGCGCGCCGGCCGGCCATTTTAGCGGTTGACGACTGCCAAGCCCGTGCCAATCATCCCGGTACAGCAGTTCCATTCACCAGAGAGCTAGTTCGTCATGAAGCCTGGAATCATGGAAGAAGTCCCGTGGTCGGACTCCATCACGGTTTACGACAAAGAGAATATCACCATCTATCTGCAGATCCTGGACTTCTGCGCCGACGAAGCCAGCATAGAGGAGATGGCCGAGCGCATTCTTGGCATCGACCCGGCTCTTGAACCGGTGCGCGCCCGCAACGCTGTTCGCAGTCATATCGACCGGGCGAACTGGATCGTGACGACCGGCTCAAAGCACTTGTTCGCCGGCTGACTGCTATTCCTCATCGCTAAAGCCGAGCAGCGAAGCATGGCGTATGTGGCTGTGGTCGCCGCGCAGATGCTTGATGCGCAGCTTGACGCCGGGCGCGACCCACTGCGTCGCCGGCCGCTTCTTCATGGCCTCGGGCGGCGGGCCGGCGTGCTGCTGGACGCGCTTCCACAGCCGTTCCTTCATGTCGCGACCCAGGCTGATGAAGGCCGAACCGACATATTTCCCTGTGCCGGGTTCCGCTAAAGAGCGAATGCCGCCTTGCCCGGCTCACGCTCGACGCCAAGCAGCTCGAATTCGTCGACCGTAAAGCTCTTGGTCTTCAGCCAGTTCGTCGTCGGGCCACTGCGATATTTGCTGTCGGCACGCTTCGAGACGGTCCCCTCGAGGCCGGCTTGGTCGGCGAGATAGAAGATCGCCTTGGCGTCGCCGGGCATGGCCTCGCTGAACTGGATCCTGCTGTTCGGCTTGACGATGCCGTAGAGGATTTCGCGGCGCGCCTCGCCACGCTCGCCAGTAACCAGAATCATATCGTCGATGCGCCATTGTTCCTCATCTGGGTCGCAGATCTTGCACACGTCCATGACATCGGAGCAGAACGAAACATCGAACTCGATGGGCTTGCCTTCACCGAGACATTCCTGATCGCCACCATCGATGCAGCCCTGGCCGCGCAAAATGCCTGTGTTGCCGCTGACTCGCTCGGTTTCAGCACCGTCTACACCGGGGCTTTGCGCAACCATCCCGCCGAGGTGGCAACTGAACTCAATCTGCCGCGCCATCGCAGTCGTAGACCTGTCCGGCCCGAATCTCCTCCAGCGCGGCCATCAGGACGCAGCTGGCACCGCCGCCGATGATTCGCAAGGGAGCTGATCGGAGCCGTGCCGGCAGTCGGGTCGCGATACGCGGAAATGGCGGCTGTCATGTTCGCGCGGGTCTCCCTGGCGGCCCCACAAACTATTATGTGTTGGCATAACGCTTTTAGGTTGAATGCCCGATGCGAAGGTGGCTCAGGCGGACGCCTTTTGCGGTCGGCTGAACATATTTTCCGGGCGCGGCAGACCGAAATGGTCCCTCAGCGTTGCCCCATCATAGTCGTTCCGGAAAAGTCCGCGCCTGCGCAAGATCGGCACCACTTCCTGGGCGAATACATCGAACCCGCCTTGCAGATAGGGTGGCATGATATTGAAGCCGTCCGCGGCGCCATTGTCGAACCATTCCTGGATCTTGTCGGCAATCTGTTCGGGGGTCCCGGCCTGGACCCAATGGCCGCGCGCCCCGGCGAGGCGGTGGAGCAGCTGGCGGATGGTTGGATTCTCGCGCTCGATGATGTCGAGTACGACGTGGAAGCGGCTGCTCGCACCGCGCTCGCCCTCGATGCGGATAAGATCGCGCGGAAATGGCCCGTCCAGATCGTAGTTGGAAAGATCGGCGTCTACGATGCGGCGTAGCTGGTGAAGGGAATATTCCGGCTGCGTCAGCTCGTTGAACTCGTCATGCAGCGCGCGGGCTTCCGCCTCGGTGGAACCGATGAAGGGACTGATGCCGGGCAAGACCTTGACGTGGTCAGGGTTGCGGCCAACCGACTTCACGCGCGCTTTGATGTCGGCATAAAATTCCTGCGCGTTGCCGAGTGTCTGATGTGCAGTAAATATCGCCTCGGCATAGCGGCTTGCGAATGACCGTCCGTCTTGGGACGAACCTGCCTGCACGTATACCGGACGCCCCTGCGGCGAGCGTGGAAGCGTGAGCGGTCCCTTCACCCGATGATATTTGCCGATGTGGTTGATCGGGTGGATCTTGTCGGTGTCGGCAAAGATTCCGGACACCCTGTCCGAGACAAGCACGTCGTCCTCCCAAC
>NZ_RZTJ01000058.1:0-4200 GCF_003997065.1 Mesorhizobium sp. M6A.T.Ce.TU.016.01.1.1
CATTGTGACCGCGGTGACGCTTCTGTTCCTGATGATCCATGCCGTGCCGGGCGATCCTGCCGCGATTCTGCTCGGCCCGCGCGCGACGCCCGAGATGAAGGCGCAGCTCCATCAGCAGATGGGACTCGACAAGCCGTTTGTGGTGCAGATTGCCACCTTCTTCGGCGGGCTGCTCCAGGGCAATCTCGGTTACGACGTGTTCAGCCAGAGACCTGTTGCCGATATCGTCTTCGAGCAATTGCCCTATACGATCGAACTGATCCTGGTCTCGATCTCATGGGCGGTCGCGGTTGCGGTACCGCTCGGCTGTTACTCGGCCATGCGGCGAAGCTCCGTGATCAATCAGATAGCCGGCGTTCTGACGGTCGCCACGATCGCAATTCCCTCCTTTGTTATGGCCGTCTACGCGCTACTGATTTTCGCCGTGGCTTTACGCTGGTTGCCAGCGATCGGCGCCGGCAATGGTTTCTGGGATGAGCTTATCCATCTAATCCTCCCAGCCTTTGCCATTGGAAGCGGCTGGGTCGGCTACATTTCCCGACTGGTTCGTGCATCCATGCTAGAGATTCTTGGGGAAAATCACATACGTATGGCCCGCTCGTTTGGGCTTTCGGAATGGCGCATAATTGCGCGCTACGCGCTGCCGCTCGCGATACTGCCGACCGTGACCATACTCGGCATTGGGATAGCGTCGCTACTTTCGTCCGCTGTCTTTATCGAGGTGGTCTTCGCGAGACCTGGCATCGGCGCGCTAATAGTGGACGCGGTCAATACGCGCAACTACCCGATAGTGATGGGCACCGTGCTCGTCACTAGCCTCCTTGTCGTCGTCGCGACGACGCTCTCCGATCTGGTCGCTGCAGCGCTCGATCCTCGAACCCGCGAGAACCTCTAGCATGGCGAGCCTTGAAGCTATCCACCCCAAAGGCAATGAGGGAGAGGGCCTCGGCACCTTACGCAGCTTCCTACAGCAATTGGGCAACAACCGTCTGGGCGTGCTCGGAGCAGCGCTCGTGGTGCTTGTGGTGGCAAGTGCGCTCTTTGCTCCGCTCATCATCACGCATGACCCGATCCGAATCATGGTCGGGCCGCGCCTGGCGGGCCCTTCGCCGGAATTTCTTCTGGGCACGGATCATCTGGGTCGCGACACGTTCTCGCGCGTCATGATGGGCGGCCGCATCCCGCTCCTCGTCGCTTTCGCCTCCCTTGGCAGTGCGCTGGCGGTCGGTCTTTTGCTTGGCCTCATCGCAGGCATAGGGCCGCGTTGGCTAGACAATTTGCTTCTGCTTGTGTTCGATACGAAGCGCTCCATTCCCAGCATCATTTTCGCGCTGGCCATGATCGCGCTTCTCGGACCCAGTCTGGCCACTCTTATTTTCGTCATTGCCATAGGGTCGGTGCCGATCTACGGGCGCGTAGTCCGCACCCAGACGCGGGCCCTGCGCAACAGTGAGTACATTGCCGCGGAGCGCAGCATGGGCGCGAGCGCGACGCGCATCCTCGCCGTGCACGTACTGCCCAACGTCATCGGCCCGCTCCTGATTCTCGTCAGCATGGACATTCCGGCCGTCATCGCCGTGGAGGCAGGTCTCAGCTTTCTTGGCATGGGCGTGCGCCCGCCCACGCCCGATTGGGGAGTGATACTCAGCGATGGCTATAGCTCCATCAATCAGTCGCCCTGGCCGGTCATTGCCGGCGGCGTTCCCATCGTTCTCGCAACGCTAGGCTTCACATTCCTCGGTGAGGCGTTGCGCGACATATTCGATCCCAAGCTGCGGAAAGACCTATGAGACGCGATAATCCGGCACCGCACATGTCCGCCCGTCCGCTTCTTGAGATCCGTGGGCTCCACCTCGACTTCGGCACACCGCGCGGGCATGTTCATGCGCTACGCAATGTTTCGCTCGATGTACCTGCCGGACAGGTGGTTGGAATCGTCGGGGAAAGCGGATCCGGAAAATCGACGCTGGCCTATACGGTGATGGGTCTGCTTTCCGACAATGCAGAAGTCACATCTGGCGCTATTCTGTTCGAGGGACGCGACTTGCTCAGCATGCCCACTTCGGCGCGACAGAGCCTGCTCGGCGATCGCCTTTCCATGATCTTCCAGGATCCGATGACTGCACTTAACCCCGTGCGGACCATCGAAAGTCAGATGATCGATATTCAACACCACGAACAAAGCGGCCGGAGCGAAAAGCGCGCTCGTGCCATCGAAATGCTTCACCGGGTCGGAATTGCCGATCCTCAAAGCCGAATAGGCGCCTATCCGCATCACTTCTCCGGGGGCATGCGTCAGCGCATCTGCATCGCCATGGCGCTGCTTGTGAAACCGGCGCTGCTCATCGCCGACGAGCCAACCACCGCGCTTGATGCAACGCTGGAAGTGCAGATCATCCATCTTCTCAAAGAACTGCAAAAGGAAATCGGTTGCTCGATTCTCTTCGTCTCCCACCATCTCGGAGCCGTGGCTGAGTTGTGCGACCGCGTCGCGGTCATGTATGGGGGCGAGGTGGTGGAGGTGGGGGCTGTCCGGGAGATCTTTCACAATCCTGCTCATCCATATACACGCGCACTGCTTGAGTGCGATCCAGGGCGGATCAGACAAAGGACTCGCACTTTGCCGACCATTCCGGGCGAGGTGCCCAGTCTGCTTGGCAACAGGAAAGGATGCATCTTCCGCGCCCGGTGCTCCCAGGCATTCGATCGCTGTTTGCATGAGGACCCGGTCGAGTACCGCATCGGTTTGGATCAAATTGCCCGATGCCATCTGCTCGATGAAAAGCGGCTGGTGTCGGCATGAGTGCGCTGCTGCGAGTACAGGATCTGCGCGTCCGCTTCCGCACCATGGGTCCGCTGAAAGCACTTGCCACAGGAACAAAAGCCCCTTTTATCGATGCAGTATGCAGCGTCTCCTTTGAAATCCGAAAGGGCGAGACGCTGGCCATTGTAGGCGAGAGCGGCTCAGGCAAATCCACTATCGCTCGCACGATAATCGGCCTGCAGCGGGCCGTGAGCGGCAGCATCAGCTTCGATGGACAAGAAATAGCGGAGCTTGGTGCGGCCAAACGCAGACCTCACTTGCGGCGCATGGCGATGATGTTCCAGGATGCGGTCGGCTCACTCTCGCCGAGGCTGACTGTGCGATCGCTCCTGGCGGAGCCTTTCCGGATTCACGGACGGAAGGATCGCGATGCCGGCGCTGAAGCGGAACGTTTGTTGCGCATGGTCGGCTTGCCGGCGGATTTTGCCCGCCGCTATCCCCACCAGCTTTCCGGCGGCCAAGCCAGGCGCGTGGGTGTCGCGCGTGCACTTGCGCTCAATCCGGATCTGATCATCGCCGACGAGCCCACGGCGGGCCTCGACGTCTCGGTTCAGGGGGAGGTGCTCAATCTCCTTGCGCGTCTGCAGGACGAACTCGGCATCGCCATCCTTATGATCACCCACAACCTCAATGTCGTGCGCCATATATCCGACCGTATGGCGATCATGTATCTCGGCCGCTTCGTCGAGGTCGGCTCGACTGAACGAGTATTCGATCAGCCGCGCCATCCCTATACGCAAGCCTTGCTGTCGGCGAATCCGGAGCCTGATCCGGATGCCGTTCTCAATCGCATTGAGATCAAGGGCGAGGTGCCGAGCCTGATGAGGCGACCATCCGGCTGCGAGTTCCACACGCGCTGTCAATACGCGCAGGATATCTGTGGCCGCGTGTTCCCCGAACCTTCAGCAAATTGGGAAGGCGCGGAGCACAGCTTCAGATGCCATTTCCCGCTTGGACGACGAACCGATCGGCCGTTGGAAACGGCCCTCTCCCCGGCTGGACCCAAGTCTGACGAGTGCCAGTCCTGATCGCTCCTGTGTGTCGGCAATCGAAAAAAAAGAAGGAATAGCGCGAAATGACGGCGAGTGAATGAGTGGAATACGACGCCACCGGTTTAGACTCTCTGTTGAGCGCGGGCGAAGTGACTCCTGTGGGGATGATGCGCTTGGCCCGCGAGGCTTACGAGGAGATTATCCGACGCATTAACGCTGTAGTCGTTATGCGATCCGGGGAAGTACTTAGGTAGCCGCAGATCGCGCTTCCTCGGGAGACGCGATGCCTGCCTCTCGAGACCCAGCTAACTACCGCGATGCCAAGCGTAGCCATGCCACCTGGTGGTGTCTCTCGCACCACCAACCCACCCCATTTTGGAGGAC
>NZ_RZTJ01000059.1:0-4170 GCF_003997065.1 Mesorhizobium sp. M6A.T.Ce.TU.016.01.1.1
GTACACAGCCAACAACGAAGGCAGGCGTTTCATCGAGAGCGACTATTGGTCGGGACAAATGATGCAGGAGTTCTACAATGAGCTGCAGTCGGGGAAGGGGCCGGTCTTCCTGAAGCTAAACCACCTGCATCCTGATACCGTCGGCGAGATCGAGCAGATCCTGCACAAGGTCGAGCGCCCATCGCGAGGCAGGTTCCATCAGGCTCGAGGAACCGACTATCGCGAAAATATGATCGAGATGCACATTTCAGAAATCGGATTGTGTTCGGGCCACAGCGCGTCGGGCGTCTTTGTTGATGAATATGCCCGGACCACGGTACCGGGGCTTTACGCAGCAGGCGACATGGCCAGCGTCCCGCACAACTACATGCTTGGCGCGTTCACCAATGGCGCGATCGCGGGCGAGCACGCAGCCGAAATCGCACTCGAGAGTGATTTGCCGGACTTCGACAGCGATTTGGTCAGGCTGGAGCGAGAACGCGTGCTCGCGCCGACGCGGCGAGATGATGGCATTCCACCCAACCAGTTAGAGTATAAGGCTCGGCGCCTCGTCAACGATTATCTGCAGCCGCCGAAGGTAACCGCCAAGATGCAGATCGGACAGACCAGGCTTGCCGAGGCGCGGGATGATCTGGAGACAGCACTCGTCGCTCGCAACGCCCACGAGCTGATGCGTTCGCTCGAAGTGTCTTCTATTCTCGATTGCGCGGACATGGCGGCCCACGCATCGCTCTATCGCGCGGAGAGCCGCTGGGGTCTCTACCATAACCGCGTCGACTATCCGGAGAAGGACGACGCGAACTGGTTCTGCCACACACTTGTCCGCAAGATCGACGGCCGAATGGTTTCCGAGAAGCGCACCGTCCAACCCTACATCGTACCTGTCGAGGAAGAAGAGCGGACGGCTTACGACCGGCTGCGCGTTTCCAATACCGCTTGATCGGGAGAACAAATGCCACTCGCGCTTTCGCCTACCGCCATTCCGGTCGTCGTCGACGACGCTAAATGCATTGCCGACAAGGGCTGCACCGTCTGTGTCGATGTCTGTCCGCTGGATGTGCTGCGCATCAGTGATCTGACCGGAAAAGCCTACATGAAATTCGACGAATGCTGGTACTGCATGCCGTGCGAAACGGATTGCCCAACCGGCGCGGTCACGGTCAATATCCCCTATCTGTTGCGCTGACATGAGTGCCTTCGAACCCTTAGAAGATTTCGGTGATATCGACCGAATAGTCGAACGCCTCCACGACGCCGACGGGGGAGTGCGTCGGCTGGCCGTGATTGATCTCGCCGATTCGGGACGTCAGGACGTTCTGCCACATCTTCTGGCCGCGGCCGAGGATCCCGATGCTACAGTGCGATTGCAAGTCGCGACTGCCTTTGCCGAGTTCGACTCGAGCGAAGCCGCCAGTGGTCTCGTCAAATTGGTGACCGACCAGGACAGCTCAGTGGCGCAGGCGGCGGCCGATAGTCTCGCTGAAATCAAGGATCCGGCAGCAGCGGAGCTGATGGAGCCCCTCCTCAACAATGAGAGCGCTTTCGTCCGCGCCGCCGGTTGTCGAGGCTTGAGGGCGCTACGGTCTCCGGCATCGCTCCGTCCGGCACTTGCGGCAATGCGCGACGAGAATCCCGAGGTTCGTGCTCAGGCGCTTGGGGTTGTCGCCTACCTCAAGCTCGAGGAGACCTTGCCGTCACTGATCGGGGCGACACGTGACCTGGATGCAGGCGTCCGGGCAGTTGCCGCAAGTGCACTTTCCTTTTCCGGCCAGCCCGCAGCCGCGGCCGCAGTTGCGGCTGCGCTCGTTGACGAGAACTGGCAGGTGCGGATGGCCGCCGCGGATTCGCTCGGCCGGATCGGCCAGGCCCCGGCGGTCGATGTGCTGACTACCGCTCTTGGCGACGAGTACTGGCAGGTCCAACAGGAAAGCCTGAACGCGCTCGGTAAGCTGAAGGCAAAAGCGGCAGTTCCGGCAATTTCAAAATTACTTCAGAGCGAGATTTCGGCGCTGCGCAAAGAGGCGGCCGCTGCACTCGGCGAAATCGCTGACCCCGCCTCGCGCGACGCGCTGATGAAATACATATCCGATGCCGATCCAGACGTCCGCAAGACGGTGCGCTGGGCCTTGGCGCGGCTCAGCTAGACTGCCGGAAAAAGGCGGCGTCACGTGCCGCCCTTCGAAACCATGCTCATCAGCTTGTTCGGGCGCTCGATACGGATATGTCGCGGCGTCACCGTGATCAGTCCCTCCTTTTGAAAGCGTTTCATCATCATCGTTACCCACTGACGCGTCGATCCCACCATGGCGGCAATCTGGTCATGCGTGACCTTGGCGTTGATGATGACCGCATGTCCGTCGCGTACGCCATGAAGCTCTCCGAGGTTCGTCAGAAACTGTGCCAGGCGCTCGATGACCGACCGTGTCCCCAGCATCTGCGCCATGGCTGAATAACACCTGCCCTTTGAGGCCAGCCCCTGCACAAGACAGAGAGCGAAGCCCGGAATTCCCACGACGAGCCTCTTGAGAACGGAGGCTGGCAGGAACAGGATCTCACAGTCGCTCAGCGCTTCGCCGGACCAGATATGAGCGCCGCCACCGGTCATTTCAGGGCCGCCAATAAAATGGCCGGACGTCCAATAGGCGAGTGTGATTTCTCGCCCCGAGGGAGCGGTGTAGAAGACCCGAACCTGGCCGCTTGTGATTATGAAAATGCCATCGTGGCGGTCGCCCTGGGTGAAGATCGCGTCACCGGCCGAGAAGGCGAGATGCCGGCCATGACTGTTGAGGCTTTCCAATTCTTGCGGCTTCAAAGCGTCGAGAAAATGCGCGCCCTCGTCCAGTATTTCAACGCTTTCGCTTAAAAAGAGTGCCTGGCAACCAGGGAGGACCACCTGGTCGGCAAGTTCCGGTCTCGGCTCCAGCCTTCGGTCCTTCGCCGCATTCGGTGCGCGCAATTCCAGGCTCATATTCGATTCCTCCATTTGGTCCTCCGAACATAAAGTATACAAAGTCTATAGAGTATAAAGGAAAACCATTGCTCATTTTCGCGCCCGCTTGAACGATTCTCTCCACACGCGACCTTGGGGTCGTGCTGTCGGGTGGGCTGAGTGAGTAGTTGATAGGCAACGGTAAAGCTTACAGGTGATCCCCAGCCGCGATGCTTCGCTCATCCGTAGGCGACGGGTCCCACCTTCCGGTGCTACGCAAATAATTGCTTATGCCACTTGCGACGCCGCCCCATAAATTGGCGCGACAGCGGGTTGGCGATCGCCAACCTGGCTCAGTGAACCAAATAGCCGCCGGACATCCGGGGCACGACTATGGGGACCGGACCATGAACTTGTGTACTCACTTGGCGGCCATCGCCCTGGCGGCAACCGGCTTCGTTTCAGCTGCAGACGCGGAGACCATCCGTGTGGCGATCGGCACGCAGGATACGACGGTCAACACTGCGACCGGCGGGCTTCTCATCCGCGAGTTGAAGCTCCTCGAGAAATATCTCCCGCATGACGGCAAGTACCAGGAGGTTGCGTACGATATTCAATGGAAGAATTTCACAAGCGGCGCTCCGATCACCAACGAGCAGATTGCCGGTAAGCTCGACTTCGGCGTAATGGCGGATTTCCCAGGCTCCTTCAACGGCCTCGCCCACCTGAAGGCGGGCAGAAAAAGCCTTTTCATCACCGTCCTCTCGGGCAGCGTGAACGGCAGTGGCAACGGGATCGTGGTGCCGACAGACTCGCCGATCCATTCGCTCTCGCAACTGAAGGGCAAGACGATCTCGGTGCCGTTCGCATCCACCTCGCACGGCATGCTGCTGCGTGCGGTTAGGACACAGGGATGGGATGCTGAAAGCGACGTCCAGATCATCACGCAGGCTCCGGAAGTTGCCGGCGCAGCTCTCAAGGCAAATCAGATTGAAGCGCATGCCGACTTCGTGCCGTTTGCCGAGCTCTTCCCATGGCGCGGCTTTGCCCGCAAAATTTACGACGGCTCACAGGCCAAAACGCCGACCTTCCACGGCGCTCTGGTCGACGCGGCATATGCCGAAAAGTATCCCGAAATCGTCGTTGCCTATCTTCGGGCCGCGATCGAGGCAGACCAGCTGATCAACGAGGAGCCTGAGAAATACAGCGAGTTGATAGGAAAGGTCACCGGTGTGGACGCC